>CAYYNS010000339.1:0-2513 GCA_964473085.1 uncultured candidatus Brocadiaceae bacterium | reverse complement strand
GGTGGGCGTGAGGTTGCCCAGCAGGATCTCGTCGCGGGTGAGGGCCTGGCCGATGATGGTGGGAATGATGGCGCGATCGCTCTGCCGCGGGCCGTACGTGTTGAAGGGACGCACCACGGTGACCGGAAGACGATAAGCGGCGTGGAAGCTAAGGGCCATGGCGTCGGCGGCCACCTTGCTGGCGGCGTAGGGCGACTGCGGCTGGCGGGGGGGCTTCTCGTCGATGGGAACGTACTGCGCCGTGCCGTACACCTCGCTGGTCGAGGTGATGACCACGCGCGCGCAGGCGGCCTCTCGCGCTGCCATCAGGACGTTCAGGGTTCCGGCGGTGTTGATCTCGAAGACCTCGCGCGGATGGAGGTAGGAGTACGGGATGCCGGGCAGCGCGGCCAGATGGAAAACGATTTCAGTGCCCTGAAGCGCCACGCGCACGGCCTCGGAATCGCGGATATCCGCCGCGACCACGCGGAGGTCCTTCTTGCGCGGCCCCAGCAGTTCGAGGAAGCCGTGATGATTGCGCGAGTTGTAACGCACGAAGGCAGTCAGCTCGGCGCCCAGCGCGAGCAGGCGCTCCGCCAGATGGCTCCCGATAAAGCCGCCGGCGCCGGTAACCACCGCCTTGGTGCCCGTCCACCTCATAAGGCAAACATACTGATTGTATGCTTAGCGGCACCCTGTGCGCGCGAGCAGGCGCCGGTAGAAATTCTCGGTGCGCTCGACGGTGCGCTCGAGGGAGAAGAGTTGAGCGCGGGCGCGGGCGTTGCCACCCAACAGGCGCAGCCTCTCGGGATCTGCGGCGGCCGCAGCGATGGCCTCCGCGAGGGCTTCGGGCGAGGCGGGCGGCACGAGCCAGCCCGTAACGCCTTCCTCCACGATCTCCGGCAAGCCTCCCACGCGGCTGGCCACCACAGGCAGCCCGCGCGCCATGGCGTGCAACGCCACCAGGCCCCAGGCCTCCGACCGGGAGGGCATGATGAACAGGTCCAACCCCGCGTAGAACTCTTCCAGGTTTTCGACAAAGCCCAGCAGGCGCGCCGCCTCACCCGCCAGGCGAACCTTGGCAACGGTCGCAAAGGTGGTGCGCAACGGTCCATCGCCCGCCAGAACGAGGCGGAACCGAGGGAGGCGCCGGGCCACGAGCGCCGCGGCATCCAAGGCCACATCTTGTCCCTTCTCGGCGGTGAAGGCGCCCACATGCCCGGCCACAAAATCGTCCTCGCCGACGCCCCACGCGGCGCGCACGCGCCGGCGCAGTTCCGCCGACGGCAGCTCGCAGGGGACCTCGATGCCCGCAGGGATGACTTCCATGCGGGTCTCCGGCACACCTGCTGCCAGCAGCACGCGGCGAACACTCTCCGAGAGTGCCACTACGCCGTGACAAGTGCGGGTGTATTTGAAGCGGTGCACGGCGGGGTGCCGCGGCGGGAAGGTGACCAGCCGGCTGGCCACGCGGCACAGGGGCAGGCCCGCGGAGGCCAGCCAGGAAAGGGTCTGTCCCCGCGCGTCGTGCGCATGGATGATTTGGAAGGCTTCGGTGCGCAATCGGTGGCGCAAGCGCAGCACAGCTCCCGGAGTGAACGGGGGCAGACGGAGAACAGTCAATCCCTCCTGGCGAGCGCGGGCCTCAAGCGGGCTGCCCGCGGGGCACACCACAAGCTGCCGATGACCGCGCCGCAGCAGCCCTCGGGCCAGCGAGAGCAACTGCTCCTGGCCGCCGCGCAGCTCGCGGCCCATGTCAATGTGCGCGATACTCAGCGCTGACGGCGCCATCGTGCCCTAGCCAAGCCCGCTCAGGTCTTCAGAGTCGCCTCTACCAGCGGTATGGCCGGGTCATCCAGCGCCCGCATCTCTTCAAGCATGCGGCGCTTGAGTTGCGCGACCAACTCGCGGCTGCCCTTCTCGCGCGCCAGGTTCTTCATCTCCTGAGGGTCGGTCTTCAGATCGTATAGCTCTTCGAGGTCCGAGGGGTTGAGGTTGAGAATGAGCTTATAACGGTCCGTGCGCAGGGCCTTGACGGTGGGCTTGTCTGGCGTGGCGCCCCCGCCGAACATCTCGTAAAGGAAGGCGTCGCGCCTCCGGTAGGAGGCCGGCTCTCCTGCCACCAGCGGCCGCCACGATCGCCCTTGCATCGGCTTGGGTTGATTCACGCCGCAGAAATCCAGAATCGTGGGCGCCAGGTCCACGTTCGATACGAACGCGTCCACGCGCTGGCCCGGTTTGATCAGACGCGGGTAGCGCGCCAGCATGGGCACCCGCAGCGACTCTTCGTAGGCCTCCAGCTTGCCGTGCAGCCCATGCTCGCCGTGGAAGAAGCCGTTGTCGCCCACGTAGACGATGATAGTGTCGTCGGCTACCTTCTGTTCCTCCAGAGCGGCCAGCAGGCGGCCAACGCTCACCTCGGCGCCCATCAGGCAGCGGTATTGATTGCGCTCGCGCTCGGCCCACTGTGTCAGGGTCAACTCCGGCGCCGCCGCCGCAGCCTTCTTCTGCGCCTTACGGGCCGCCCGCTTGGC
>CAYYNS010000338.1:0-2527 GCA_964473085.1 uncultured candidatus Brocadiaceae bacterium | reverse complement strand
GCGATGTGCACGCGGCTGCCCAGGCCGCCGAAGGCGTGCGCATCCTGAAAGAGGAACGCAGGGCCAGCCTGGCCCAGCTCATCAACCGCGGCATGAAGTCGGCCCGCGGGGAAATAAAGGTGCTCCTGATGCCGCACTGCGTGCCGGCAGACGAGGGCTGGCTCGGCCGTCTCATCCGGCCGTTCGAGGACTCGGGCGTCGGCGCTGTCGTGAGCCAGTGCCTGGTGCCAGACAAGCGGGGCCTGGGCCTCGCCGAGCGCCTGATGCATGCAGTGGCGCAGCCCGAGGCAAGGTCCACGCGCCCGGAGCCGCTCGAGCGCGACCTGCTGAGCCACCTGTGCGATGCCCTGCGCGCCGACACGCCTTGCGAAAACGGGCGCCCCTACAACGAGACGCTCAGGAGCCCCGCCGAGGCCGTGGACCTGTCGCTGCGCATCGCGTCTGCCGGGCGTCGGATCGTGCTGAGCCCGGAGGCGGCCGTTCACTATCACGCTCCCCGGCAGGCGCGCTCGCTGGGCGGCGCCCTGCGCAAGGCGCTGGACTGCGGCTATGCGGATGCGCTCCTTGCAAGGTTCTACGGCCTGGACTGGCTCGGAAGCCAGCTCTACGCGGCCGGGCTGCTGTCGCTGGCGCTCTTGCCGGCGGGGCTCCTCTGTCTGCCGGTCGGGGTGATCCTGGCGGGGGTGCTGTTTTTCTGGGGCTGGTTCCTGCCGGTGAGGCTGCCCGCCGTACGGCGGGTGCGCTGGGAGTGGCCGGTGGCTGTGCTGAACCTGGCGCTCTACATCGCGCTCGCCCGGGGGATGCCGGAGGAGTGGACCCGCCTCTTGTTCGACCCGCACACCTGGCACCCCGCCATGGTGCGGCAGTGGTGGATCCTGCTGGCAGTGACCGGATCCTACGCGCTCCTGCTGGCGAGGGCGGGGGCGGGCTGCGCCGTGCGGAGCCTGCGCGACCGTGCGGGGCTGCTTCAGGCGGCGGCCGTCTTCGCCCTCGGCATGCTCTGGCACCTGGCCAGCGGGGTCGGCTACCTGCACGGCCGGCTGCTTGGGTCCGCCGTTCGGGCCGGGCACCGGCCCACAGCTCAGGCCGCTTGAGCGCCCCTGACAGCACGGGCGGGACCGCCCGTTGCAGCGGCGCCGCACGGCCCGTATAATCCGCGCTCGCGGGAGCCCGCTCGGAGTGCGTGCGGGTCGCACCGGAGGCGAAAGATGCCGGCGACCGCCAGCAGCGATGTGGAGCTGTCAGTCACCCTCTGCGGCATGAGGCTTTCAAACCCGACCGTCCTCGCATCGGGCGTGCTCGGCCTGGCGCGCGGGCTCATCGGGCGCGTGGCAGCGGCGGGCGCGGGCGCGGCGACCATCAAGTCCATCAGCCTCCAGCCGCGCACCGGCCACCACAACCCCGTCCTCATCGCCTACGGCGCCGGGATGCTCAATGCTGTCGGCTACGCTAACCCTGGCGTCGAGGAGGCAGCCAGGGAGTTCGCCGGGGTGGACAGGCTGCCCATCCCGGTTCTGGCAAGCGCCGTCGGGCAGGAAGCCGAGGAGTTCGCGGCAGTGACGGCCCGCCTGATGCCATGCGGGTTCGCCGCTGTGGAGCTGCCACTGTCCTGCCCGCACACGCCAGGCTTCGGCGTGCTGGCCGGACACAGCACGCCGGAGGCGACCGAGAGGATCACGCGGGCAGTGCGCGCCGTGACAGACCATCCGATCTTCGTCAAGATCTCGCCCAGCGTGCCGGCGATCGGGGAGCTGGTGCTGGCCGCGATCGAGGGCGGAGCGGACGGCATATCGGCGGTCAACACGCTGGGGCCCGGCATGATCATCAACCTGGAGGCGCGGCGGCCCGTGCTCGACTTCCGGGTAGGCGGCCTCTCCGGGCCTGCCCTGCGGCCCGTGGCCGTGCGCTGCGTCTACGACGCATGGGAGGCGCTCAGGAAGGCCGGCCGTCAGGCCCCGATCATCGGGACAGGCGGCGTCTCGACAGGCCGCCACGCGCTGGAGATGATCATGGCCGGGGCGACGGCCGTCGGCATCGGCACCGGCGTCTATCAGCGCGGCATGGAAGTGTTCCGCATGGTGAACGAGGAGCTGGCGCAGGAGTGCCGCCGGCTGGGCATCAGGTCGCTCAACGAGGTTCGGGGGGCCGCCCATGCGTGAGTGCCCGCAAGGCTGCGCGGACTGGGACGGGCTGCGGCCACAGCTCCCCGTCGTCCTGCCGCTACTGGAGAGGCGGCGCGAGACGCCCCGGATGATCACGCTGCTGTTCCCGGTGCCCGACCGGCCGGAGCCGTGCTTTGATCTGGGGCGCCTAGAGCCTGGGCAGTTCCTCATGATGTGGCTGCCAGGGTTGAACGAGAAGCCTTTCGTTGTGTCCTTGCTGGACGGGCGGCGCTTCGGGGTGACGGTGCACGTGCGCGGGCCGTTCACGACGGCGCTCTGGGAGCTGAGTGCGGGGGCGCTGGTGGGCTTCCGCGGGCCGTACGGCCGGGGCTTCATGGGCTGGCGGGAGCAAGGGCAGGGAGAGG
>CAYYNS010000337.1:0-2528 GCA_964473085.1 uncultured candidatus Brocadiaceae bacterium | reverse complement strand
CCTTCAGGTACTCCACCGACCTTTTCAGCGCCGCCAGGGGGTCTTTGCCGCTCAGGCCGCACTCCAGCGCCATGTAGCCCTTGAAGCCGGCGTCCTTAAGTGCCCTGAGTCCGGCCCTGAAGTCGGTGTGCCCAGAACCCGGTTCCATCCGCGAGCTGTCTGCCAGGTGGACGTGACAGAGGTACTTGCCGGCCCTACGGATGCTCCTGGGGATGTCTGCTTCCTCGATGTTCATATGGAAGAAGTCAGCCATTATCCTCAGGCCCCTGGGGCTGCCGGCCCGCCTGCATATCCTCGCGGCATCGTTGAGTGTCCTGATAAGGTGCGTCTCGTAGCGGTTCAGGGGTTCGAGGACGACATTGGTTTTGTTCTCGGCCGCCACTTGTGTGAGTTCCTTGCAGATGGCCACCAGCATCTGTTTCTCCAGGTCGGTGACGGCCTTAAGTGGCCACGGGTCGCTGAGTTGAGGGCCACCGAAGATTGGGACTAGGATGGGCCCCGTGCACCGCAGTTCGCCGGCTATACGCAGGGTTTCCTTGTAGCCCTCCACGGCAGCCTTGCGCTGCGCGAGGTCGGCAGCCAGGAACGTCATTGGTTGCCCGCCGCAGATGCTCGAGACGCTCAGCGGCGCGCCCTCCAGCACGGCCAGTATTTCGGACAGGCGCCCCCTGAGCACCTCGCTCCCTTCGCGGGTGAACGGGGCCGTCAGCTCCACGCCCTCAAACCCCAGCTCGACCAGGTTGTCCATCTTCTCTTGGAAAGTCCTGCCGGGCACGAGGCCCTCTTGGCATGCGATCTTCATCCCGCTGTCTCCTTTCCGTGCGACAGATAGTCCTTGAGACCGTCGCTGGTTACGGTCTGGCTTGCCCGCTGAATGTCAATCATCTACGGCTCGACGATCGCCTTGATGACGCCGTTGCGGTAGTCACGCGTGTATTCGAAGGCCTTCTGAGTTTCAGCCAGCGCGAAGCGGTGCGTGATCATGAGGCGCGGGTCGAAAGCCCCCGTTTCGATGAACTCGAGCGCCTCGGCCGTCTTATGCAGGCTGCGCCTGCCGGCGATGATGGTCAGCTCGCGCCGCCGCGCTGCGTCAATGTCTATCGCTGCCATGCCTGCCGGCGGTATGCCCTCGATGATGGCAAGGCCGTGTATCGTGGGCAGCCTGGTGAGCTGCTCGATGGCATCCAGTTCACCCGCCGCCTCGATGGCAACGTCAACCCCCCTGCCGCCCGTGCGCTCGCCAACGAAGCTGACGAAGTCTTGCCTGGGCACGATGCACGTTTCATCGGCCCCAAGCTTGCGCGCAACTTCCAGGCGCCCCGCGATCTTATCGGAGGCGTAGATGGCCGATGCCCCCCGCTGCCTGGCAGCAAAGATCGTGACCAGGCCGATCGGCCCGGCGCCCACCACCGCGTAGGTCTCGCCGCCTGCCGCACGCACGAGGCGATCAACGATGTGCAGGCCTATGCCAAGCGGCTCGGCCAGAGTGGCTTCCGCAAATTCCACCCAGTCTGCCAGCGGAAACAGCCGCTCGCGCGGAACGACGAAGTACTCGCAGAGGCAACCGGGAGCCCCAGCCGATCCCGCAAAACGCACGTTCGGGCAGACATTGAACTCGCCCTTTCTGCACCATTCGCACCTTCCACAGGGCCGCTCAGGCTCGCAGTAAACCCGCGTGCCGATCCGGACGTCCCCGACCCCCTGGCCGAGGCCGGCCACCTCCCCGGCGAATTCGTGTCCGAGGACGCAGGGATAGACGGTTTCCTTCTCGTGGTCGCGCTTCCCGCTGAAGTAATGGGTATCAGAGCCGCAGATGCCCACAGCCCGCACGCGCACCAGCACCTCGCCCCGTCCTGGCTCAGGGACAGGCCAATCCTGGACATCAATTACGTTCGGCCTGACGAGGACTGCCGTCTTCATCGCACGCGCTCTTTTTCTAAGCTCATCTCCGTAGGGGAAGCCACCGAACGGCTGAAAATAATACAGGGGTTTTTCAATTTGAACAAGGCGCGCAAGGGCTGCTGGTCACCCGAGGCGGGGCCGCGCGGGGTTTTCGAAACACGGCTGTCCGCGCTTGGTGGGTAAAGTCGTAACGCCTTATCAAGTAATAAGTTACGACCCCGGCGCTCGGGGACGGAAGCGCGCTCTCTCCCGTGGCCGTCTCGCCGCGAGTCCCCGGCGGTGGCGCGCCTGCACTGCCCGCAGGATTCAGGGTATTGACTTCAGCCTGCTCGTTGGCGTATGATGACAGTCGGTATGGGGTTTGCAGTTATCCGTGGTGTTTGCTTCAATGGCGGACAGGTGAGAGGCGCTACCCGTTCAAGTATCAATGGTACCCTGCGGTAGGGTATCGCCCGTCCCAGTGCCCTCTTTGAAGGGAGGAGCATTCGCATGAGAAAGCTATGGAAGATGTTGAGGGAGAAAAAGGGCCAGAGCCTCGTGGAGTACGCGCTGATCCTGGCCCTTGTGGCTATCGTGGTGATTGCCGCCCTCACCACGCTTGGCAGGTCGGCAAGCAACAAGATGAA
>CAYYNS010000336.1:1186-2529 GCA_964473085.1 uncultured candidatus Brocadiaceae bacterium | reverse complement strand
TCAGCAGCCCCGGCGGCACGCCCTGCAGGTGCGCCGTCAGCCCCTCCTGGTAGGAACCGCCGGCCACCGTGACGCGAAACATCGTGCCATAGCTGCAACCCAACATCTGCCGCTGTCCTCAGAGACTGTGACCTCTATCTGGGGTCCGACCTGCAACGGGCCGGCGCAGGATGACGCCTAACGGGTGACTTCCTCGGGCCCCTCTTTGTCGGTCGGCTCCTCGCTGGGGGCACGTGCCGCCTCCCGCTCGCCCCCTTCCACCAGGGCGCAGGCTGCCACGGCAACCAGCCGCACGATGACCAGCAGGGAAAGTGCAAGCCCCGCTACAAGGAAAAAAGGAAGAACGCTGTGGGCAGATCGAAGGGCCCCTACGCTGAGAGCAGCGCTCAGTGCAATCAGGACGGCGCCCACATAGCCCAGGCTCTCCAGAATCCGAATCCCGCTGCGACTCGCCATGCCTCTTCCTCTCCCCAAAATCCGCCCACCTCAAGCGACCCGTCGGCCCCTCGTCGCCAGCCCCCCCGTGTGATGAGAAAAGGACGGCGTGATTATAGGAACGCCTCTGGATCGCTGTCAAGCCTGCGCTGAGTGCCACGGCGGGCACCGCCAAGCTAGCGCTTGAAGGCGAAGTGAGGGTGGCCTCGCCCGCGCACGGCGGCCTGCCATAAGTAAGGCGCCTGTCCCTGTGGAGGGGACAGGCGCCGGATCGAATGGTACGCCCGGCAGGGCTCGAACCTGCGACCTGTGGTTCCGTAGACCACCGCTCTGTCCAGTTGAGCTACGGGCGCACCGTTTGTGCCACCACGCACAGATTACCCCAAACCGCCAGCTCAATCAACCGCCGAGGCGCCTGCCGTACGGCGAGGCGGCTGCGCGCCGGTTCCCCGTCGTCTATGTGCCCTTCGGCTTGATCGAGCAGCACGGCAGGCACCTGCCGGTGAGATGTGCCGCTTGACGGTATCGAGAGGGACGGCTATGATGGGCGTTGGACGGAGACGGCCGGGCAAAGTGGGGGCCTGGGCAGCGTCGGTCAGCCTGCGGCGCTAGTGCGTTGATTGAGAGGCGACACAGTTGGTTGCGCAAGTGTTATGTATCAGTCAAGCAGCGTCGAGGCGAACCCTGGGGCAGACTGGGCGAAGTGCATCTGATGGACACGGGGAGCGCTGAGGGCTGAATTGCGAAACGAACCTAATTTTCGGTAAGTCTTTGCTGGCCAACATCTTACGGCCAATTTCCTTCGGGCAGTCTTGCCTCTTCCTCAGACATTATTGCAGCTCCTGTCCATTGGGAAAACCAGAGGAGTCAATGTGAAGTTACGGTAGCAACGGGGGGGCAGTACTGGG
>CAYYNS010000336.1:0-1176 GCA_964473085.1 uncultured candidatus Brocadiaceae bacterium | reverse complement strand
GCCCAGGAGCTGGCGCAGCGCCCGGATGTTGCTCAGGTCGGTCTGGACGGATTCCCAGGGCGTCTCCAGGATGACGGGGAGGTGCTCCAGGGCTGGATGGGCCAGCAGGTTTCGCAGGCCGTCCGGGCCGATCCTTCCCTGGCCGATGTGCCAGTGCCTGTCGCGGCCGCTGCCGCAGGGGTCACGGGCGTCGCTTGCGTGGATAAGGCGCAGGCGGGCAAGGCCCATGGCGCCGTCGGCATCGCGCACCAGGCGGTCCACGCCAGATGGGTCCCCGAGCTCGTAGCCCGCCGCGTGGGCGTGGCAGGAGTCGAGCGCAAGGCCGAGCCTGAGTTCCGGGGCGGCGTCGAGCAGGCCGGCTGCGAGCCGGCCGAGCTGCTGGAAGTTCCCGCCCGGGCCGTGCAGGGCAGCCGTATTTTCCAAGAGGATGAAAGGCGTGTCCACGGCGTGCCGCGCCGCCTCCAGTATGGCTTTTGTGGCACGCCTGACGGCCCACGACGGTGGTCTGCCCTTCGCACTGCCCGGGTGGAGCACGTAGAAGTCTGCCCCCATCCGGGCGGCCGTCCTCAACTCGTGTGCCATGCGCCGGACGGTTCGGGCGAAGACCGTCGCGTCAGGGGCGCACGGGTTGACGAGGTAGCAGGCGTGCACGACCAGGGGGGAGAGGCCGGCGGCGATGCGGGCTAACCGGAGGGCTTCGAGCTCTTGCCGCGGCCGGCGGGAGGTGGCCCAGCTTCTGGGGTTATCGCAGAATATCTGGAGGGCTGTGCACTCGCGCTCAGTGGCGCGGGCTACGGCCTTTGGCAGGCCGCCAGCGATCGAGACGTGGAAGCCCATGCGGCGTGAGTCCTGCGCGTCTGTTCCGCTCATGTAGCGCACCATCGGGCTGGGGCGGTTTCGCGCGTACGGGGGCAGGTGGACGCGGCAGACGGCAATTCTTCTCCGTGTGCTGGGACTTCGCCTGCGTCCCCCCGTCACTTGTAGTTGAGCAACGAGGGCATCTTGTCGAGGTAGGTGCGGTCGCCGCGCAGGACCTGGTCGCGCCGCAGTTTCACCGTCGCCAGGGTGTCCGCGAAGTAGTTCTCTGCGAGCGCCTTTTTGTGCTCGGAGCGCATTGCTGGTCCAAGGAGCAGGTAGCCGTTGTAGATGAGGGCGGCGCTCTCGCACAGGCGGCCG
>CAYYNS010000335.1:0-2533 GCA_964473085.1 uncultured candidatus Brocadiaceae bacterium | reverse complement strand
CTCCCAGGACGTAGGCCGCCCACCGCTCGGCCTCGCGCGCGGCCAGCCGCGCGTGGGCCTCCGGGTAGCCAAGCGGAGCACCGTCCGGCCGGCGCAGTTCATCGAGCGGCACCTGGACCTCGCAGGGCTTCCCCTGAGCCTCCAGCAGCGTGCTCCTGACGCGCAGCAGGCGGTCGGGGCGCCTCTGAAAGCCAACCACCGCCGCCTGCCCGAGCGTGCCCTCGAAGACCACCGAGCCGCTGTAGTCCGCTATGCCGCCCATCACGTCTATGCGCGCCGGCCCGCGCCCGACCGTGATCGGCAGCCCGGGCAGGAAGAAGCCCTCGCCCCGCTCGCGCAGGCAGCGCTCGAATGGGGCGAGCAGCCCATCCGCTTCCCGGTCAGCGGCTTTCACCCTCACAAGTCTCATGACCCCCGTCTCCCTCCGGCCAGCGCACGCCCTATCCACCGATCTCGCCGTGCTCGGCGAAGCTGTAGTAGGCGTCCCTGCCAACAATGACGTGATCGAGCACGGCGATGCCGACCAGCCTACCCGCTTCGCAGAGCCGCTGCGTGAGCTGGCGGTCCTGCGTGCTGGGGGTCGGATCGCCGCTCGGATGGTTGTGAACGAACAGCACGCTCGCCGCGCTCTCGGCCACCGCCGCCTGGAAGACCTCGCGCGGGTGCACCAGGCTCTCGTTGAGCGAGCCGACTGCCACGCGCTCCTCCCGCATGACCCTGTGCTTGGTGTCCAACAGCAGGCATATGAAGGCTTCCTTCTTGAGGTCCTTGAGGCGCTCGCGGAAGTGGCCGAACACTTGCTGGCTGCCCTTGACCGTGGTGCCGGGGGCGAGCGGCTCAGCGGCCAGGCGCCTGCCGAGCGCCAGGCCCGCTCGGATCTGCGCCGCCCTGGCAGGGCCGATCCCCCCGATGGCGAGCAGCTCACGGTTGCTCGCCTGGGCGAGCCGGTGCAGGCTGCCGAACGTAGCAAGGAGGCGCTGCGCAAGGGCAAGCGCGCTCTCTTTGTGCGACCCGCCCCCGACCAGGATCGCCAGCAGCTCGGCATCGCTCATGCCCTCCGGCCCGGCGGCCATCAGGCGCTCGCGCGGCCGCTCGGTGGCAGGAAGCTCCTTGATCGTGGGCCGGTGCGAGGCGTAGCGGCAAAGGCCCCTGATCGGACACTCCGCGCAGCGCGGCCTCTCAGCGCACACCGCCTGCGGGCTCTGCGGGTCGCACAGCGCAAGGAGCGTCGCGTAGACCTCCTCGATCGGTGCCCCGTGCGAGCGGGCCATTTCCGAGGCGGCCAGCAGCACGCGCAGGGCCGCACGCTGCGGCCTGTAGCTGGAGGGCACCGTCCCGATCCGCTGAAACACCCTCACGACGGCCGGCTCGTCCCAGCGGGGCGGTTTTGCCTCCGCAGCCGCAGCCATGCCCCGCCCGGCGGCCCGTCTGAGGGCGGCGTAGATCTGCGCGTACGGGATGCCGTCCCTCCCGGAAAGTGGCGTTGCCTTGCGCGCCGTCATGGCTCCCCCCCGAACGCCTTGACGCTGGACAGCGGTTCCTTGTCCAGGTCCACGTGCCGCCACCCCGGGCGGTTGAGCGGCCGGAAGGCATCCCCGCTGATCGTCCTGTTGAACTCCGGGTCGCCAAGCCTGAGCTGGATGCGGCAGCCGGCCACCGGACGCCAGACCGTCAGCCGACTCGGGAACAGCATCCCTTGCGCCTCCTCGTGGCGGTCCATTGAGACCTCCGTGCTCAGCCGCCCCAGCAGGTCGTAGTCAAGGATCCTCGTCACGACCACCCTGCGCCGGTCAACCAGCACCGAGCGCAACAGCAGGCTCCCGGCCATCACGTCGAACCTGTAGCACTCAGGCTCAATCGTCATGACGGTGGAGCCCCAGCTAAGGCCGAGCCAGTCGGGCGACCCGAACCAGAACATCACGTCATAGGGCAGCACAAGCTGGGGCAGCTTTGCGAAGGCCGCCCTGCCGCCCGTCACCACCTCCTTTGTGTCAGGGATTTCCAGCCAAAGGTAATCGGCCCCTGCGCGCAGGCTGAAGACCTTCTGCCCCAGCTTCTCAGCGCGCAGCCACAGGCCCGGCCGCAGGCTGTCGAAGGCCATCACGCCCCCGAGTGCAGGCTGCCGCCGCATCCCACTTTCCGTCACCACCTCGATGATGAGCGTGAGGTCGTCATCCTGCACGCTCCTGAAATTCGCAGCACGCTCGCGCAGCATCTGGACAACCTCGGTGCGCCCCAGCGCAGGCAGAGGTGGCCCCACGCCAGCAGGCAAAAGAGAGCAGCCCCCCAGTGCCGCCCCGACCATCAGTGCCATCGCCAGGGACAAGCGCCGCATCTGGACCCCGCGCTCTTTGCCGCAAGCCGAACGCAGTCAGCAAAGCGCCCGCCGACGCCGGGCGCGCCTGAATTATAAGGGGCCAGTGCAGGGCAGTTCAAAAGCGGCGCCGGACGGAGGCCGCCTGGCGGGTGGCCGAACCGGACGGAAGCAGGAAGATCTTGTTGAAGCGCAGGTCCACGTGCTCCAGCCCCTCAA
>CAYYNS010000334.1:0-2535 GCA_964473085.1 uncultured candidatus Brocadiaceae bacterium | reverse complement strand
GTGACGCGCACGCGTTCGCTCTGGAGCGAGCAGATGTTGATGATCTTGCCGCGCCGGCGCGCCACCATCCGCCGGGCGACGGAGCGGGCGACATACATGGCGCCTGTCAGGTTGACATCCAGCACGCGCCGCCACGTTTCCGTGTCGTGGTCAGGGAATGCGCCGCGCAGGATGATGCCGGCGTTGTTGACAAGGATGTCAATCGGCCCGACCTCCTGCTCGATGCGCGCTACGGCCGCCTCGACTGTCGCCTCGTCGGTAACGTCGAAGCATGAGGTGTGCGCCGTGAGGCCGTCGCTGCGGAAAGCGGCCGCCGCCTCCTCCAGCGCGTCGGGGTGACGACCGTTCAGGACCACCGCCGCCCCTGCACTCGCCAGCCCGCGTGCAAGCGCACGGCCCAGCCCCCGCGTAGAACCCGTGACAAGCGCCGTCTTGCCTGTGAGGTCGAAAAGCCGCAGCGTGTCCATGCTCTTCCTTTCTGCCACCAATACTACCTCGGCGGCCGCCCGCCTGCAGAGAACCCGGACGAAGAGTTTGACAGTGTCAGTTCGCTGAAATATGCTCCTTGCTTGCCTCTCCGCAGTCAAGGAGACAGCCCTTGCGCTTTACCAGATACGGCAGGACCTATCAGCTCTTGATAGAAGGCGCCGCCGACCTCCAGGAGGTGCTGCGGCTGGACGAGTCGCTGTGGGTGGCCACCAGCGCGCCGACCGCAGTGTTCCGGGCCGACCTGGAGTTCCTCACCCTTGTGGACACGGACAGAGACGGCCGCATCCACACAGACGAGCTGAAGGCCGCTATCCGGTGGCTGCTCGACAGGCTGGCCGACGTGAGCCGCTTGCCGGAGGGTCTGGGCGAGCTGCCGCTATCCGCGATACGGTCCGACACGCCGGAAGGCGAGGCCCTCATCAGCTCGGCCGCCTACGTGCTGGAGAGCCTGGGAGCATCACAGCAGTCCATCTCGCTCGATCAGGTGCGCCGCTTCAAGGCCAACGTGCAGAGCCTCCCGCTCAACGGTGACGGCGTGCTGGTGCCTGAGGCCGCCGCAGAGCCCGACCTGAAGGCCTTCATCGAGGACGTCATTGCGAGCCTGGGAGGCACGGCCGACATCAGCGGGAAGGCGGGCGTGACCGAGGCCCAGGTGCAGCAGTTCATGGCCGCCGTCAGCGACTACCTCGCATGGCGGGAGCAGGGGCAAGTGCCGTCGCAGCAGGCGAGCACGCCGCTCATGCCGCTCGGGCCGCGGACGCCCCAGGCATATAGCCTCCTGTGTGCTCATGCGGACAAGGTGGACCTGTTCTTCGCGCAGTGCCGGCTAGTAGGCTTTGAGCCGGGGGCCAGTCAGCGGATCGGGGACCGACAGGCCGAACTGGCTGCGCTCGACATTTCCAGCTCCCAGGCGGTGGGCAGCTTTCTTGTGCAGGCCCCGCTTGCGCAGCCCACGCCCAACGGGGTCTTGCCGCTGTGTGGCGAGGCGCTCAACCCCGCCTACCGTGAGTGGGTCGCCGCCCTCAGAGAGCAGGTGCTTCAGCCCGTTCTGGGTTCCGTGGGAGAGACCCTTAGCGAGGCCCAGTGGGAAAGCGCCAAGCAGTTCCTGTCGCCTTACGCCTCCTACGTGGCGGCGAAGAAGGGCGCTCAGGTCCAGGCCGTGCCAGTCGAGAGGCTGCTGGCCTACCGCGACGGGCGCTTAGCCGAGTGCGCGCAGGCGCTGATCGAGGCGGACCGCGAGGTGGCGCAGGTGATGGAAGGCGTGGCGCGCGTCGAACAGCTCCTGCTCTATCACCAGGGCCTGATGCGCCTGGTCAACAACTTCGTCAGCTTCCCGCAGCTCTACGATCCCGACGAGCGCGCGCTGTTCGAGATGGGCTCGCTTGTGATTGACGGGCGCTGGTTCAACCTTGCCGTGCAGGCTCAGGACGTGGCCGCGCACAAGCAGACGGCAAGCCAGAGCTGTTTCTTCACCATGTACCTTGAGGTGACGGGGGCAGAGGCCGCCAAGAAGTTCCATGTGGCCGTGCCCGTGACCAGCGGTAGGCGCGGCAACCTCGCCGTGGGCAAGCGGGGGGTGTTCTTCGACATCGAGGGCCGGGAGTACATCGCGCGCGTCGTGAACATCATCGAGCAGCCCATCAGCCTGCAGGAGGCGCTGGCGACACCGTTCGTGCGCATCGGGCGGTCCCTGGCAGGGAGGATCGAAAGCCTGGCGGGGGCCGCCGAGAAGCGGCTGGAGGCGGGCGTCGAGCGCGTGACCACGGCTGCCGCTGTGCCTGCCCCGGCGCAGGCGCCTACAGCCGCCAGCCGTGCCGGCATGCTGATGGGGGCCGGCGTGGCAATTGCCGCCATCAGCTCTGCCCTGGCCTTCATCGTGAAGACCCTTACGACGATGAGCCCCTTGCAGATAGTGCTCGGCGCGGTGGGCATCGTGCTGGCGGTCATGGTGCCGCTGAGCATCGTCGCCGTGATAAAGCTGCGGCGTCGCGACCTGAGCGCGCTGCTGGAGGGGTGCGGCTGGGCGATCAATGCCCGCATGAGGCT
>CAYYNS010000333.1:0-2535 GCA_964473085.1 uncultured candidatus Brocadiaceae bacterium | reverse complement strand
CGAATGTGGACCTGAAGGGCTTTTCGGACGAGTTCTACCGCAAGCACTGCCGTGCACGCCTCCAGCCGGTTCTCGACGCAATCAGCGCCATGCACCGGGGAGGCATACACGTCGAGGTCACGACGCTGGTCATACCGGGGCTGAACGACTCGGAGGCGGAGCTTCGGCAGGCAGCATCCTTCCTCGCCGGCATCTGCCCCGACCTTGTCTGGCACGTGACACGGTTCCACCCGGACTACCAGGTCATGGATATCCAGCCGACGCCTGCCAGTACGCTGCGCCGGGCCGTTCAGATCGGTCACGGGGCGGGCGTGCGCTTCGTCTACGCCGGGAACGTGCTCCTTCCCGAGGCGAAAGACACGGCTTGCCCGGGGTGCGGGCACGTCGTGGTCCGGCGCGAGGGACTCGGCTACACGACGTGTTATCTGGACGGCGACCGCTGCCCTGCATGTGGCGCCGGGCTGCCGATCGTCGTGGCCTGAGGCAGACGTATCCGGCGGAAGGCCGCATGTCGAAGCCGAGACTTCTCTCGCCAGCAAACGTGGGCGACCGCGGCACCTGCGTGCGCTTACTGCCCTGGCGGCCTCGGCGGTTTACGGCGGAGGCCGACCTTCTGTTCGGTGCCGCTGAGCAGGCGTCGGATGTTCCCCACGTGCCTGGCCAGCACAAGCAGCGCCCCAAGCGTAGCAAATGCCGTGCGAAAGGCCCCGCTCCCCAACGGGTCAGGGTAGACGATCCATGCCAGAGCCGCGAGCGTGACGGCTGCGCTCATGGACGCCAGCGACACGTAACGCCAGAGCGCGAAGGCCAGGCCCCACGCAACCGCTCCCCCCAGCAGCGCCCATGGCGCCAGGACAAGGCAAGCGCCGGTGCCCGCTGCCACGGCCTTGCCCCCTTTGAAGCCGAGATAGACTGGGAAGACGTGGCCCGCAATGGCTGCCGCCGCTGCCGCCACGGCAAGCGGGTGGGGCTGGTAAGGCCCGGCCCCCTGCACCAGCGTCCCGGCCACCAGCGGCGGGAGCAGGCCCTTGGAGAAGTCCAGGAAAAAGACCAGCGGGAAGAACTTCCAGCCAAGAACGCGTGCAGCGTTCGTCGCGCCGATGTTGCCGCTCCCCGCGCGTCGGATGTCCACCCCCTTGATGAGCCTGGCCGTCAGGAAGCCGAACGGAATGGCCCCATAAAAGTAAGCTGCCAGGGGCAGGAGCCAGTAGGTCGGCCTCACGGTTTGGTGACCCAGCAAAAACGTACAGTCTCATACCCCGCGGCAGGCCTATCAGCCGCGGATCAGATCGCTCATCGTCATTTCTATGCGCTCGCGCCCGCTGCTGGCGAAGTAAACGGCCACCACGATCAGTGCTGCCCCACCAGCGGTCCACCATGTGACGGGCTCGTACCCCCAGAGGACGCCGAAAGCGACAGCCAGGTACCAGAGCGGCGCGGCGAGCGCAGGAGGCAGGTGGGCCAGGCACTTGAGCCAGCATCCGAAGCCCAGCGCCACCGTCCCTGCGCCCAGCAAGAGGCTCGTCAAGATCCCCTTTCGGCTGATGGCAAGTATGCTGTCGCCCGTGGCCAAGCACGTCACCAGAAGGCAGGCCGCGCCCACGCTCCACAGGACCGCCCCTATGGGCAGCAGCTTCTCTCTGCGCACCAGGGGACGGGCAGCCAGCGCGAACACGGCCCAGCATCCCGCCGCAAGCAGCGCCGCCAGCGTCCCGCCGGACCGAGCGCCCGCCCCTGCCGCCTCCGCTGGCGTCGGGGGACGCGAGGCGATCATGATGCACCCCACCAGGCCCAGCGCGAGCGCCACGATCTGCTTTGCCCGTGCACCATCACGCTGAGGTATGCTTAGAAACCCCAGGATCAGGGGCGCGGAGTAGAACAGTAAGTCCACGTGAGTGGGGTTTCCTGCGCCCCGCTCAATCGCCAGCGCGCGCATCAACCACAGGCCGTACCCGCCGGTGAGCGCCAGCAGCAGGACAGGCGTCTCCTGGCGCCGGAACACCGACAGCGCCCCCGTCTGCCCCGTCACCACCAGCGCCAGCAGGCACGCCACCGCCGCCCAGAAGACCACGTAGAAGTGAAACACCAGCACCGAAGTGTCCCTGCCCAGGGACTCCATGACCGTGTGGAAGTGCGGACTCCACAACAGCGCGGCGAGCACGCCCAGCAGCACGCCCGTCTGTGAACGCGACATGCCTGGCTACCCCCTCCGCTGGGACTACAGTAATCAAAGCCTGCCCAATCTTGTAGGGGAAAAAGCCGTGCCCGTCAACTGACCGCGCCGGACGGGGCCCAGCAGCCCGTTGAGAAACTGGATCTGGTCGCGTTGGGAGCGCCGCCTCGCCGGATGCAAGGCGCGGCGACGAAGGCGATGCAAAGGATAGCATCGTCAAGGAGACGCAACGCAGCAGACGGCCAGGCGCCGCCCCAACCCTCCTTTGCGGGCTGCGAAGCCCGCTTCGGAGGGCGAAGCAGGCCCGGAGGGCCGACGGCACTTGCGTCGCATCTCTGCGTTGCTCGGCCTTGGCGTGTCTG
>CAYYNS010000332.1:0-2561 GCA_964473085.1 uncultured candidatus Brocadiaceae bacterium | reverse complement strand
GTGACAAGCAGCCCACACGGAACCCCCACCACCCACACCAGCAGGCTCACGAACAGGCCAACCAGCGCGTAGCGCACGCAAAGGAACGCGCTCAGCGCCGCCAGCGCCAACCCGAGGGCGACAGGCAGCGCGTACTGGAGCCACTTGTAAGGCGGGTGGACCGCCGACTTCGCGCGGTAAATGTTTAGCAGCCCCGCCCCTAGCTCTCCCTTCTTGAAGAAACCGTCCTGGACAGGGGAGGCCGTCCGTGCCGCTATCTCAAAGGCCTCAGGCGGGGACGTGCCCGGCTTCCTCTGGAGGATGTAGGCCAGCGTCGCCGTGACCCGCGGCGCGGCGAAGGATGTCCCGCGCGCCTCCATCTCGCGGCGCAGCTGCTCATAGGGCAGGAACGCGTAGTCAATGAACGTGATGTCGCCCGAGGCGCTGATGCCGATGTGCCGCCCGTAGTTCGACGAAAGGGCCTTGCCGTCCTGCTCCGCGCTCGCTACCGCCACCACGCCCGGATAGGCTGCCGGGTACATCGGGTCGTCCGCATCGTCGTTTCCCGCCGCTGCCACCACCAGGACGCCGGCGCGGACAAGCTGCCTGACAAGGTCCTGCTCCTGCGGATCGCGCTCATAGGAGCCGCGGCTCACGTTCACCAGCACCCGCACCGACGGGTGCGAACAGGCGTAGGCGATCACCCTGCGCAGGCCGTCAAGGTAGGCGCCATGGTCTGCCGCCCCCGATGCGTCCTCGACGGGCAGGCTGACCAGGAGCGCCTGACAATAGCTGCGAATCACTCGCGCCACAAGGCTGCCGTGCGTCACGTCGCCCGCCTTCATCTGCAGCGCGCCGCCCTCCAGGAAACGCCGATCCACAGGAGAATCGAGCACGAAGACAACGACGTTCCCGCCGTCCGCCACGCGGTCGTCGGTAAGCTCGAACTCGCCGATCAGTACTGTCGGCGGCGGCGCGCTACGCCAATCGGCCAGTGCGACGGCCATCGCAAGCAAGACCGCAGACAGCGCGAGCGCCCGTGGCGCCCAGTCTCTGACGCTCATCAGCTTCAAGCTCGAAGTTGGCCGGGCGTTCCGTCAGCCCGACGTCCAGGTGACGCGTGAGCCCGGCGCGCGCGGCCGCCGGCCCGACCCGGTCGTGTAGAAACCCATCGCGTTGTTGTCCAGGATCAGCACGCCCATACGACAAGCATAAGCCACCGCCCGGCCGCGCACAAGCCCGCGCCGGGCGCGCCGCGCCTTGCAGGCAGTGGCGGCATCCAGTAGACTATGGGCGCGGCCCCTTTCCAAGCACCTTTCCCCATGCACGAGCTGGCCCTCTCAGAAAGCATCCTGCGGGCGGCGCTCGCGGCCGCCGGCGAGCAAAGGGCGTGCGTGCGCGCCCTCACCGTCAAGGTCGGAGCGCTGTCCGGTGCCAGCGTGCCCAGCCTCGAGTTCTGCATGGGCCTGGTGCTTGAGCAGAGGGGCATGAGCTCCGTCCAGGTGCACATCGAGGAGGCGCCTGCGCGGATGCGCTGCCGCTGCGGGCAAAACTACAGCCCCCAGGACCTGTTCGCCGGCTGCCCGCAGTGCGGGGGGTTCGACCGCCAGGTCCTCGACGGCCTCGACGTCACCCTCGAATCCATCGAGGTGGATCATGGCCAGGATCAGGCTCAATAGCTCGGCCCGCAGCGCCGACGACCGGATCGCTGAGCAGAACCGCTGCCTGTTCCGTCGCCACGGCCTGGCCGTCATCAACATGATCGGCTCCCCGGGGTGCGGCAAGACCGCCATCCTCCAGCGCACCGCCCGCCAGTTCGACGGCAGGCTCGGCGCGATCGTGGGCGACATCAAGACCACCCTCGACGCCGACCGCCTCAGCGAGTGCGGCATCGCGGCCGTGCCCATCGAGACCGGCGGAAGCTGCCACCTGGTGCCCTCGATGGTCGGCGACGCCCTCGCCGCGCTCGACCTCTCGGCCCTCGACATCCTGGTCATCGAGAATGTCGGCAACCTGGTCTGCCCCGCCGCCGTGGACCTGGGCGAAGACCTAAAGGTCGGCGTCCTGAGCGTGCCGGAAGGCGACGAGAAGGTGCGCAAATACCCCGCCCTGTTCCTGCGCACCGCCGCCGTGCTGGTCAACAAGGTTGACCTGCTCCCCTACTGCCCCTTCGATCCAGGCCGCGTGCGCCAGGACTGCCTCAAGCTCAACCCGCACATGGCCGTCCTGGAGGTCTCGGCCACCACCGGCCAGGGGTTCGAGGCGTGGCTTGAGTTCCTGGCGGGCCTCAGGCGGCGCAGGTGATCGGCCGGCTCCCGATCGGCACAAGCCCTTATCAGTCAGGGCCTTACGCGACAGTCCCGGCTCCTGTCGCAAAGCACTCGCAGAGTCAGGGCGGCGCCGGCTGCATGCGGTGCGCTGTAAGTGTATTGCTGGCAAGGTCTTACGTGCGCAGTCCGGCTGCCCCCATGGCGGGACGAGCGCCACCCCACCGGGAGCCGACCACAAACCGGTGGTTTGGGGAGGTTCTATAGCACCTGCAATAGTCGCTCCCAAGGCAGCGAAACCAGCTCAAGATTTTT
>CAYYNS010000331.1:0-2579 GCA_964473085.1 uncultured candidatus Brocadiaceae bacterium | reverse complement strand
CATCCCCGGCACGCCCGCCTTCAGGCTCGGCATACTGACGGGCGACATCATCATCAGGGTCAAGGAAGAGGCAACCGGCGAAACAATCGAGACCAGCCAGTTCAAGGACGTCCACGACGCGGTCCGAGTCCTGCGCGGCGAGCCCGGAACCAAGGTCACCATCACAGTGGTGCACGAGGGCACTGGCAAAGAGGAAGACATCACGCTGGAGCGCGCCATCATCAAGATCCCCGGCATCTACGCGCCACAGATGATAGACGACAACTGGAAGATCGGCTACGTCTACGTGCCTGCGTTCCACGAGCGCACGGTCGAAGACCTCAAGAACGCAGTCCAGCAGCTCCAGGGCCAGGGGCTAAAGGCCCTGATCCTGGACCTGCGCTTCAACCCCGGCGGCCTCCTCCCCAGCGCCATAGACATCTCAGACCTGTTCCTCGGCGACGTCGTCGTGGTGAGCACCCACGGCCGCGCCAGCCCCGACTTCACCTTCCGGGCACGCGCCGACGACATCCTCAAGGACGCGCCGCTAGTGGTGCTGCTCAACCGCCACAGCGCCAGCGCATCAGAGATCGTCGCCGGCGCCATCAAGGACAACGGCCGGGGCATCGTCATCGGCGAAACCACCTACGGCAAGGGAAGCGTCCAGACGGTCATACCGCTCAGGGACAAGCAGGGAGCCCTGAAGCTTACCACGGCGTTCTACTACACCCCGAGCGGCGTGTGCATCGAGAAGACGGGCGTGTCGCCGGACGTGGAGATCAAGCTCACGGACCAGGAGCTGCGCGGCCTGGCGCGCAAACTGGCGGCTCTGGCCGACCTTTCGGCCCAGCCAGGGCCAAAACAACAAGCGCCGCCCAAGCCACAGGGCCCCGGCGGGGAGCAGGAAACGCCGAAAGAAGCGCCTTTCCGCGACGTGCAGCTCGAGCGTGCCGTGGACATCCTGATCGGCATCCTCATCCAGCAGCAGAAGCAGCAGGCCGCCGAGACCGCTCAGGCTGTGGCCCACTGAAGGCCGTCCGATGAGGGCCCGCAGCCAGCCTACCGACTCCTGCGTCGGAGCAAGCGGGGAAGTTCCGCCAGCGACCTTATGTAGTCTCCTTGCCCGGCCTGAGGCGGCCTCTGCGCGTTGCGCCACAGCAGGAGCGCCTGGAGGCCCGCCTGCCGCGCTCCGATCACGTCCTCCTGATAGCTGTCACCGACGTGGAGCGCCCGGCCGGCTGGCACGCGGCACCGTTTGAGCGCCTGCTGGAAGATCCTGGCGTCAGGCTTCTCTGCCCCGACCTGGAACGACACCGTGCAGGCATCCAGCAGCCGGCCCAGGCCGAGTTGTTCGAGTAGCCCCACCAGGCGCTCGTCCCAGTTGCTGATGACTCCCAGCCCCACGCCTATCTGCCGGAGCCCCTCGAGCGCCGGGATCACGTCCGCGTAGACCCGCCACGAAGATGGGGACGCAAAGTGCCCCCAGAGCTCCTCGAAGATATCGTCGAGGCGGCCAGCCACGCCGTACGGCTTGAACGTGAACGCCACGACCCGTCGCCACCAGCGCCGGGCCTGCGCCCTCGTGGTGCCGTAGGGGAGCCCGTCGCCCCGATGCCGGCCGCGCAGCTCCGCCATTGCCCGCACGAACTGCTCACCCACCTCGTCTGCGTCCGCCCGAACGCCGTGCCGACGCAGCGCCCGAGCATAGGCCTCGCCCACAGGTGGCTCCGCATAGATGAGCGTGTTGCCAGCATCGAAGAACACCCACTCAACGTCCATCGCCCGTTCCAGCCAGCAGGCTCAGGTCAGCGCGCGCCACATTGACAGTGAGAAGCGGCACCTGTACCATATTGTAGTCTACCAGTGCCCCCTTAGCTCAGCGAATAGAGCGCTGGCCTCCGGAGCCAGAGGCCGCAGGTTTGAATCCTGCAGGGGGTACCATACTTCGCTCTGTCAAAGCCGATGTCTGGTTGGGCAGCGCGTACCAGACCTCGATAGTCCGTTTGTCGTGAACGAGCACCTTCTTCACCAGCATCCGAAGAAGGTGCTTCTTTTGCGGGTTGGTGCCCTCGGCCATTACTTCCTCGAACTCCTCTAGGACCTGCGACAGCATCTCGCGGTCGAGTGCGGGAAGGCTGAGCTGCTGGCGACGCAGCTCCAGCTCCCGCTTCTCGTCCTCCAGCTCCCGGAGTCGTGACCTCAGATCGTCCACCTTCTCGCCGCAGGCCTCCGGCCTCAGCGCTCCGCTCTCGAAGGCCTTCAGGTAGCGCTCGACTCGCGCGCTGGCGTCTGCCATCTGCGCCTCGACCTTCCTTATCTCTTTCTCCACGTCCGGCTTCTCGGCTCTGAGCTGCCGGTTGGCCTCCTGCCAGATGCGGGCCATGAACTGCTCGTCGCGGAACATCGTCCTGATGTCCTGAAGAACGGCTGCCTCGAGGATGTCGGCGCGGACGAGGTCCTGGTCACAGTCGTGCAGGTTCCATCGCTTGCTGCAGATGTAGTACGGGATCTTCCGGCCCTTCTTCGTGGCGCTGATGCCGACCATGTGCCGGCCGCAACGGGAGCACTTCGCCGTGCCAGACAGCAGACGCTCGCTGCCG
>CAYYNS010000330.1:1179-2593 GCA_964473085.1 uncultured candidatus Brocadiaceae bacterium | reverse complement strand
TACACCTCTCTATTCGTCGGCAGCGTCAGATGTGTATAAGAGACAGACCTTATAGTGTCTCCAGCAGGCCTTGCGACGTGATGCGAGATCGGGCAGCGCCGGCCCGGCGAGTGGTTCCCTGCAATCGGCCCTAGCCGCGTTGGTTATGCTAGGACTCTGCCGTTTGGATTCCTTCAGCCAGACAGTAGGCGCTCGATGAACCTGGACGAGCTGCGCAAACGCATTGACGACCTCGACAGGCAACTGGTGCGGCTGATCAACGAACGGGCGAGGCTCGTCCACCAGATCGGGCAGCTCAA
Organism: uncultured candidatus Brocadiaceae bacterium; assembly: GCA_964473085.1. Classification (GTDB taxonomy): domain Bacteria; phylum Planctomycetota; class Brocadiia; order SM23-32; family SM23-32; genus CAYYNS01. The sequence goes on along the minus strand of CAYYNS010000330.1, from coordinate 2,294 downwards.
GGCCGAGACCAGCGAGTCGGTCTACAAGCCGCAGCGCGAACAGGCCGTATACGATAACGCCGTCAAGGCGAATGAAGGCCCGCTGAGCAATGAAGCGGTAAGAGCGATTCTTCGGGAAGTAATGTCGGGCTGCATGGCGCTGGAGAAGCCGTTGAGGATCGCCTACCTGGGGCCGCCGGGGACTTTCACGCACTGGGCCGCCCGCTCCAAGTTTGGCGATTCGGTGACCTATGAGGCTGTCAGCACCCTGGACGAGGTCTTCCAGGAGGTGGAGCGCAGGCGGGCGGACTACGGCGTGGTGCCGGTCGAGAACTCGACCGAGGGCGGCGTCCGCGAGACCCTTGGCCGGTTCCTTGACAGCCCGCTGAAGGTGTGCGCCGAGATCGTTTATGAGGTCCACCTTGCGCTGCTGGCCAACTGCACGTTGGAACAGATCAAGAAGGTCTATTCTAAGGGCACAGTGTTTGGGCAGACGCGGCGCTGGGTCCGGTCACGCCTTCCGAAGGCCGAACTTGTAGAGGTGGGCAGCACGAGCCGCGCCGCCGAGCTGGCTGCCGGTGAGCCCGCAGCCGCTGCGATCGGCCACGCGGAGCTTGCGCCTGCCTACGGGCTGGACGTACTGTTCGACAACATCGAGGACTGCGCGCACAACGTCACCCGCTTCTTCGTGCTGGGCGACCACATCAGCGAGCCGACAGGTGACGACAAGACGGCGCTCCTGTGCAGCGTCAAGGACAAGGTCGGGGCGCTGCACGACCTGCTGGTGGGGTTCAAGGTCTACGGCATCAACATGACGCGGATCGAGTCCTTCCCGTCTCCCACGACGGCCTGGCGGTACTATTTCTTCATTGATTTCATGGGCCACCCACAGGACGAGAAGGTGCGGCTGGCCCTGGAGGAGATGCGGAAGGAGTGCGAGGAGTTCAGGATCCTCGGCGCCTTCCCGCGCTGCCGGGGCTGACAGGGGCAGGGCGCGAGCGGCCGCGCGGGGAATGTGCGCCGAGATAGCCCCCTTGTCTGCTCATACCCGGAGGGATCGAGCGGATGAGAAGGCTGTTCGTCGCCGGCAACTGGAAGATGAACCTTGACCGCCAGAAAAGCTGCGCGCTGGCGGG
>CAYYNS010000330.1:0-1079 GCA_964473085.1 uncultured candidatus Brocadiaceae bacterium | reverse complement strand
CGCGACCAGATGGCCTCGGTCACCATAGCCTACGAGCCGGTCTGGGCGATCGGGACCGGCCGCAACGCGACCCCGGAGCAGGCGCAGGAGGTCCAGGCGCTCATCCGGTCGCTGGTGGCTGACCTGTTCGACGCCCAGGTGGCCGAAAGCCTCGTCATCCAGTACGGCGGCAGCGTGAAGGCGAAGAACGCCCTTGAGCTCCTCTCGCAGCCGGACGTGGACGGCGCCCTGGTCGGCGGGGCGAGCCTGTCGGCGGAGGAGTTCATGGGCATCATCGGGGCGGCGCGGTCCGTGCGCCGGGCATAGCAGTTCGGCGCGCGGTGCCTGCGCCGCTTTACGTAAGCGATCCGGTTAGGGAAAGCGGCACATGGATCCAGAACAGGTCAGGAAACTGCTCAAGCGCGTTGCCATTACAAGTTCGTTCTTCGTGCTGGCCTTTTTGCTCTACTGGCTGGGCATAAGCCATCCCGCCCTGGCCCGGCGGCTCCTGATCGCCTACGTGCTGATCGTAACGGCATTGATGGTGATAGCCATACTGCTGCAGAGCGGCCGCGGCGGCGGCTTGGCGAGCCTGGGTGGGCTTAGCGGCGACTCTCTGCTCGGCGCGCACTCTGCCACGCCCATCGCCAAGGCCACCTACGTGATGGGCGCGCTGTTCCTGCTGATCTGCATGCTGATCGCCCGGCTGTCTGCTCAGGTGCCGTCAGACGCCACTGGCGGCGTCGGCACGCGGGATGTGCTGCCGGTGGAGGTGCCGGCGGGGACGGGCGAGAGCGGCGCGACGGATGAGGCAGGCGAGCCCGCTCCCGTCCCATCAGAGCCCCCGGCTGGCGGAGAGGGACAATGATCTTGAGCATGACTGGCTACGGCGCTGCGGAGAAGGCCTCCGCTGAGTGGAGCGTGCGTGCTGAGGCTCGTTCGGTCAACCACAGCGATCTCAGGGTGGTGGTCCACCTGCCGGAGATGCTGCGGCTGCGCGAGAGTGACCTGGTCAACCTGGTGCACGCCCGGCTCGCTCGCGGCCACGTTACTGTGGATGTGCGCTGCAATCTGGCCGAGAGCGCCCTGGGCATGATGGT
>CAYYNS010000329.1:0-2596 GCA_964473085.1 uncultured candidatus Brocadiaceae bacterium | reverse complement strand
TCTGGCCGCAGGACGAACCGACGCGCGACACCTACGTGCACCTGCGCGGGCTGGCTGTGGACGGCACGACGCTGTTCGAGGCAAAGAGCCAGCACATAGGACGGGTGGAGCCTTTCGACCGGCAGAATCGGATGGAGCTCGCCCGGACTGTGTCGGTGCGCCCGGAGGACGGGGCCGTGCTGGTGAACGGCAAGCCGGTGTTCCTCACGGGCGGCACCCATCAGAACATGCGGCTCGGCCACGGCTTCCCGGAGCTGGCCAGGTTCGGGTTCCGGGGCCATCGCCTTGCCGGCGGCGACCCGGAGGGCGGGCACGATGCCATCTGGGAGAAGTTCAGGCTGTGGGAGATCCAGACCAAGCCCGTCAAGGGCGCCGGCACCACGGCGATACTCACCGCGCTGACCGATGAGCAACTGGGGGTGCTCAGGAACGTAGCGGCGGCGGGCAAGCACCAGCATGTCATTGCCTACAACACCGGCGGCTGGGAGGCTATCCTGGAGGACAAGAGCCAGTGGCCGGCGCACTACGAATCGAATGAGAAGATCCGGCAGATCAGCGGACGCCTGATCTGCATCAGCACCAGCGGCGCTTATAACGCGTGGGAGTTCGCCGAGCACATCCCGTGGTATGACATTGACTGCGCGGAGACGGAGATGTGGGGCCCCATGGACTTCAACACCATCTACCTGCCCCACGTCAAACGCCGGGCCCCGCAGGGGCGGACCAGCACCTGGGTCTACCTGCCGCAGCTCTACGACAATCACCCGTTCGAGCGCTACCGCTTCGAGGCCTACGAGAACATCATCCGTGGTTCAGCGGGCGTCCTGATGATCCAGGGCATCGGCGACCCGTCGTTCAATCGCGGCCTGTGTGGCGAGCTGCGCTACCTCGAGGGACCGCTCTATTCTCTGGAACCGGCTCCCGATGTGCGACTCTCGCCGAACCTCTCGCACAAGGTCACCCGTTACCAGAACAAGCTCTACATCCTGGCGACCAACGCGGGGCCTATCGGCATCGGGGGATGGCGCTGGCACACGGAGCAGAAGTTCAGCGGCAAGGCAAGCCACGATGGCGACAGCCGCAACAGCGCCTGGCGCAACCCCAACGGCTGGCACCTGCACGGCTTCCGCGGCGATCCCGTTGGCGGCAAGGTGCCTCAGGTCCAGGCAGGCGACAGGATCGTGCAGTACGTCTGGATTGATCCGCAGCAGACGCCCGATTGCATCGTGTTCGGGATCCGCGGCGACGGCATGTTCGCCCATCACGTGACCCTCGGCAAGTTCGATTTCCAGCAGTTCGCCGCCGATGCCTCAAACGTGTTCTTCTACACCGAGCTGAACCACTCGACCTGGCATCACGTCGGACACTACTTCGACAGGGCTCTGGAGGCCCGGGCGCGCAAGGTGATGGGCGACGCCTATGCGGACAACGCCCGCAGGAGCAGCGACCAGCAGCACGCCTGGGTGACACAGAACATCTACAAGCCGCACCATTTCGTCTCCCTGGGCGACCTGCCCCCGGCCGGGCAGTGGCGCCGCATCGAGGTGTCGGTCGAGCAGGTGGGTCTGGTGGGCAAGCTGGTGGACGGCTTCTGCTACGCCTCAAAGAATGGGCGGGCGCTCTGGGACCACACGGCTCTTGTGCGCGGGGGCCAGGAAATCGTCGTGTTCTCAGAGGATTCCATGGGCATCGCGCCCGAGGCGCTCGCGCAGGTGACCATCGAGGTGCCCGGCGTGCCGGACGGGACACCGGTCAAGGTCCTCTTCGAGGAGCGGACCCTCACAGTCCAGGGCGACCGGTTCACCGACAGTTTCGTGGGCGAGGACACTTATGGGCGCGAGTGGGGAGGCGTCGAGGGCGACAACTTCGCCTACATGCCAGCCCGCTCAGAGGACGAGATGCGGGAGATGGTCAGCCTGATGCCCAGCGGCTACGGCTACGACTACAACGGCGGCAAGACCTGCGTGCATATCTATGAGATCCCGCTGGGCGGGCAATGACCGCCACGCCGTCTCGTGGGCTCGAAGGAGAAAGCCGGCATGGCATCCGGAATACTGTCAGAGATGGTGCAGGCAGATTTCAGGGACTTCAAGCCCGAGCTCGCTGTGCTTCCCGTCGGCGCTACCGAGGTGCACGGGCTGCACCTGCCGTACGGCTGCGATGCCCGAAACCTGGACTACCTGACGGCGGCCGCTGTCAGGTCTGCCAACGAAGAAGGCGGCAGTGCTCTCATGCTGCCCGCCCTGCCGTACGGCATAGACACCAACCTGATGGAGTTTCCCTACACCGTCACGCTGAGCGCTCGGACGCTGATGAGCGTCGTCAGCGACCTGATAGAGTCAATGGCCCACCACGGCGTGCGCAAGTTCCTGATGGTCAACGGGCACGGCGGCAACGCCTCCGTGCTGGAAACAGTGTGCCGCGAGCTGTCCGGCAGGCCCATCTTCGTGGCCATGGTGAACTGGTGGACGATGGTATCGGACGTCGTCGAGGAAGTGATTGAGACCCCGCCAGACCACGCCTGCGAGTTCGAGACGTCCGTGTGTCTGGCGATCGAGCCCGGACTGGTCCGCATGGATCTGGCCAGAGAAAGCCC
>CAYYNS010000328.1:0-2604 GCA_964473085.1 uncultured candidatus Brocadiaceae bacterium | reverse complement strand
CCCGCCCACGCCCCTATTTCATCCAATACCTTGCGCCGTCCCTCATCGGGAAGACCCCGAAGGAGTTCCCAGAGCTGCACGCACACACGCGCTCTCTCTCCCGCATCTCTGGCCTGAAAGACATCCCGGTCGCGCTGACCCGCGCTGCCAGTGGGGCCGTCGCACGGAGCCTCTCCGAGTTCCCAGCGGTAGCTCTTCCCGCCGATGTCCAACGATAGTACGTCGGGCCGGCTGCCGGGATGGAGCAGGAGCCTTTCCAGTTCGTCCCACCAGAACTCACGCTCCCCGCCGACATACCCGGCAACGACGAAGACAGTCGCCGGGACATCGTAACGCTCCAGCAGGGGCTTTGCGCTGTACAGGTTGTCCGCGTATCCATCATCGAATGTGAGCACCACAGTTGCGTTCGGAACACGAGCATCCTTCAGATGGCTGGCCAGCCCGACGAGACTCAGCAGCCGCCCCCACTTGCGCAGTACCTCCAGGTGCTGTGCGAAATGAGGGGGGGTGACGCTGAGTCGGAAAATATCCGGGCACAACTCGCCAATGCGATGATAAAGAAGTATAAGCGCATGGCTCTCCAATTTGCGGCGGAGCCATTCGAGGGTGCGCCGCAGCCTTCCCAGTCCCCACACCACCCTGATCCCCCGGGCCCAGAGCACCTGTGGAAATCCGCCGCCCCGGCCGATCTGGCCGCAGGTCAGCATACGCGTCCTTTCGGGCGCGGTCAAGTGATCGGAGGGTTACTTTGCCTGGACACGGAGACCCCTTGCGGGGAGGCGGCGCTTTGAACGCGCTGCGAGCCGTCCGATAAGATGCGCTGCGTGCGGCGCACGATCAGCCGTGGCTTGAGAAAGGAGGAGGGTGGGCATGAAGCTGCCCGAGTACGTGACCGTTGAGGAGGTAAGGAAGGTCTGCAAGGGCCTCGGCATCAGGGACTGGAGTTTGCTCTCCACGGGGGAGGTGCTGCCCGAGGAGGCGAAGGCCATCCTGGCCGAGGTGAACGTGGAGGGCATGAACGTCCGCCTGGAGGACTTCCGCCGGGGCCTGGAGGTCGAACTGGAGCACGGCACGCGCTTCAGCGACGCGAACGTCACCAATAACCACCCGATCCTAACCGGCAAGATCGTTCTGGCCCACCTGAAGGAGGCGCTGGACTACTACGAACGGCTGGAGGTCGCCGAGGTCGAGGGGGACCTGCTGAAGGCGATCCGGTCCCGGAACCTGGGGAAGATCGAGGAGAAATACCGGGAGCTGGTGAAGGCACAGGCGGCCCTCAGTCAGGTCGTCCTGGAGCAGTTGCGGTAGCCGGGTCTCTGATGGCTCCTATTCGATGTCGGGCGACGGGTAGTAGCTCCGGCTCGCGAAAAGTACCCACTGGCGAGTCAGGTGCCTTTTTGCATCTGGTCGAGCTTGTTCTGCACGAGCTGCTGGACGAGCCGGGGGTCTGCCTTGCCCTGGGTCAGCCGCATGACCTGTCCCACTATCGCCCCGAACGCCTTTTTCTTGCCCTTGAGGTAATCGCGCACAGCCTGCTCGGCCTCTTCGAAGGCCCGCTCCACAACCGGAGCCAGGTCGGCGGCGTCGCCGATCACCTCTGCGCCCATTTCTCTTAGCAGGGCGGGGGCGTCCTTGCCGGTCTGGATCATCTTTGCCAGGACCTCGCGCGCAGCCTGTGCGGTGACCGCCCGCGCCTCTGCCAGCCTCACCAGCTCTGCCAGGCGCTCGGGCGGCACCTCGAACTGGCCGATCGCTATCCGGCGCTCGTTAAGGATCGCCAGGATCTCGTTCATGATCCAGTTCGCCGTGCTCCTGGGCGAGTTGTGGGTGGCCAGGCAGGCCTCGAAGTAGTCCGCCACCGCCTGGTCTTCCGTGAGCACCCCCGCCTCGTAGGCGCTCAGGCCGTGCTGCTGCATCAGGCGCCTGCGGCGGCTCAACGGCAGCTCTGGCACCTGGGCGCGCAGCCGCTCCAGCCAGTCGTCCTGGATGACGAACGGGACCAGGTCAGGCTCGGGGAAATAGCGGTAGTCGTGGGCCAGTTCCTTTGAGCGCATGCGCTCGCTGCGCTCCCGGACCTCGTCCCAGAGCCGGGTCTCCCTTTCGACCGCCCCGCCCTCCTCCAGGATGCGGCGCTGGCGCTCGGCCTCATAGGCCAGGCATCTGGTGACGGCTTTTATGGAGTTGAGGTTCTTGATCTCGACGCGGCTGCCCAGGGCCTGCTCGCCGGAGCGGCGCAGGCTGATCGAGGCCTCGAAGCGCAGCGACCCTTCCTGCATCTTGCAGTCCGAGACCTGACAGTACAGAAGCACCTGGCGCAGGGCGTGCATGAAGGCCTCGGCCTCCTCGACGCTGCGCATATCGGGGGCGCTGACGATTTCCAGCAGCGGCACGCCGGCCCTGTTCAGGTCCATCAGGCTCCAGTCAGCGCCGGGGTATTCTGCGTGGATGCTCTTGCCGGCGTCCTCCTCCAGGTGGACGTTCCAGATGCCGACGCGCCTCAGTTGGCCGTCAAGCTCGATCTCCAGGAAGCCGTCCACGCCGAGGCTGCAGTAGTTCTGCGAGACCTGGTAATTCTTGGGCAGGTCGGGATAGTAGTAGTTCTTG
>CAYYNS010000327.1:0-2619 GCA_964473085.1 uncultured candidatus Brocadiaceae bacterium | reverse complement strand
GTTATCGCCTTGAACTTGCTCCGGTCAACCCAGCCCTCCTTTTCCGGGATGCTGGGTTCCAGCACCCACGCAGAAAGCGGCCTCACCACCAGACCCAACAGGCGGGACTCCTTCTCGATAAGCCGCATGACATGCCGCGCCTGCGACATGGGGCGCTCTCCCACCACTTCGCCTGTGGCAACGAACCTGGCGCCGATCTCCTCCATCAGCTTGCGAGCGGCCCGGAACAGCATTATCCGGCAGTCAATGCAAGGGTTGATCCCGCTGCCGTAGCCATGCTTCGGGCTACCCACGACCTGCAGGAACTCCTCTGTGACGTTCCTCACGGTGATCGGAACGCCGAACTCCTCTGCAGCCTTGACGGCTTCGTGTTTGCAGCTCGACCGACGTGTGCAGGTGCAGAATACGGTTACGTGATTCAGGGCGTGCAGTTCCACGCCCTGCTCAAGCAACAGCTTCATGGCCAGCCTGCTGTCCAACCCTCCAGACAACAACATGACGGCTTTCATCGTTGTCTTTTGCCCTTCCTACATTTTTCCCAGGCCCTTAGCTGGGATCGGCAGTCGAACTCTTCGGTGTCTTCAGCGCCCGTCTGCTGCCTTCAGAGGCAGGCAAGTGCATCCTCGGCCGCCCGCACCGTTTTGGCGATGTCCTCGTCGCTGTGAGCGGCTGACAGGAAGCAAGCCTCAAACTGCGAGGGGGGAAGCAGCACGCCCGCATCAAGCATGTGTCGGAAGAACTTCCCGAAGCGCTGCGTGTCACACCGCTGGGCGGAGTCATAATCGGTGACCTCGTCAGCAGTGAAAAAGCACGTGAACATCGAGCCGACGCGGTTGACCCGCATGGGCACAGCGTAGTCCCGTGCAGCCCGGCCGATTGCATCGCAGAGCCTTGCGGCGCGCCGCTCAAGGGTCTCGTAGGGACGTGTTCGCGCGAGCTTTCTTAGCGCTGCAGACCCCGCGCTTGTGACTACCGGATTGCCAGCCAGCGTCCCCGCCTGGTAGACGTTGCCCAAAGGGGCGAGCTTCTCCATGATGTCGCGCCGTCCGCCGAAGGCGCCCACCGGCAGCCCTCCGCCGATGATCTTGCCGAGAGTGGTCAGGTCCGCATGCACGCCGTAGAGTTCCTGCGCGCCGCCCCAGGCGATGCGAAAACCAGTGATGACCTCGTCGAAGACCAGCAGTGCGCCGCAACGGTCTGCCATCCTGCGCAGACCCTCCAGAAAACCCGGCGCTGGGGGAATCACCCCCATGTTTCCGGCCACAGGCTCCACCAGTATGCAGGCCAACTGCTCGCCACACTTTCCGCAGATGGCCTCGACCGACTGGAGGTCGTTAAACTGGGCCACCAGGGTCTCGGCGACGACGGAAGGGGGGACTCCGCCGCTGCCGGGGATTCCGAAAGTCGCCAGGCCCGAGCCTGCCCGGGCAAGGAATGAGTCGCTGTGCCCGTGGTAGCATCCCTCGAAGATAAGTATCTTGCTCCTGCCTGTGTAGCCGCGTGCCAGACGCACAGCGCTCATTACCGCCTCCGTACCCGAGTTCACCAGCCTCAGCAGCTCGATGGAGGGGATGGCCTGCTTGATAAGCTCCGCCAGATCGGTTTCCGGCTCCGTGCAGAGCCCGAACCCAGTCCCCCGGGCGGTTGTCTGTTCGACGGCCCGCTGCACGTCCTGGTCTGCGTGCCCCAGGATGATTGCGCCCCATGATAGGATGTGATCCACGTAGCGGTTGCCATCTGAGTCGTAAAGGCAGGCCCCTTTTCCACGCGAGACTACAAGAGGGCTCGTTCCTACTGCTCGGAACGAACGCACCGGGCTGTTTACGCCCGACGCGACGGACCTTTGTGCCCTCTCGAACGCAGCCCTGCTCAGCGGCCTATCCATCGGCAGATGGCCTCCGCATAGTAGGTTACGACCGCGTCGGCTCCTGCCCGCACGATGCACAGGACAGCTTCCAGCGCGGCACTGCGCTCGTCCAGCACGCCTGCCTGTGCCGCGTATTTGAGCATGCAGTATTCCCCGCTTACCTGATAGGCGGCGATGGGCAGCCGGGTGGTGCTTCGAAGCTCTGCCAGGACATCCAGATACGGCAGCGCTGGCTTGACCATGAGCCAGTCAGCTCCCTCCTGCTCGTCCAGCAGTGCGTCCCTGATCGCCTCCCGGCGGTTATGCGGAGGGAGCTGGTATGATCTCCTGTCTCCCCATTTGGGAGCCGACCGGGCGGCTTCACGGAACGGTCCGTAGAAGCCGGAGGCGAACTTGGCCGCGTAGGACATGATGGCCGTGCTGCGAAATGCCGCCGCGTCCAGAGAGGCCCTGATGGCCTGCACCTGCCCGTCCGTCATCGCCGAAGGGGCGACCATGTCTGCGCCTGCGGCCGCGTGAGTCGCTGCCATGCGCGAAAGCTGCTCCAGGCTCGAGTCGTTCTCCAGTTCGCCAGAGTCTGAAAGAACCCCGCAATGACCGTGGCTGGTGTAGGCGCAAAGGCACACGTCAGTTATCGCAACAACCTCTGGCCTTTCTGCCTTCAGGGCCCTCAAAGCCTGCGGAACAATCCCGTCCTCCCGCAGGGCCGCCGAGCCGCACTCGTCCTTATCCGACTCCTCCGGCACGCCGAA
>CAYYNS010000326.1:0-2620 GCA_964473085.1 uncultured candidatus Brocadiaceae bacterium | reverse complement strand
CGGCCCACGCGTTGCCGGCTGCTGCTGCGGCGACCACCTCGCGCATGTCGTTGCTGACGCCGCTCAGGCCCGCCAGGCCGCTCTGCCGGTTGAGCATGTCGTAGACCTGTTTCGCGCTCATCTCCAGGCTTTCCGTGAGCAGGTAGGGCAGGGCTGGGTCAATGTCCCCACAGCGCGTCCCCATGACCAGGCCCTCAAGCGGCGTCATCCCCATGGTGGTGTCAATGGAGCGCCCTCCCCTCACGGCGGCGGCCGAGCAGCCGTTGCCGAGGTGGAGCGTGATGAGGTTGCACTCGGACAGGGGCATCTTGAGCAACTGCGCGGCCCGCTCTGCAACGTGGCGGTGAGAGGTCCCGTGGAAGCCGTAGCGGCGGATGTGGTGCTGCGTGTAGAGCCTGTGCGGCAGGGCGTACAGGTAGGCCCTCGGCGGCATCGAGGCGTGGAAGGCCGTGTCGAAGACTGCCACCTGGAGCGTTCCGGGCAGCCGCTCCAGCGCCGCCTCCAGGCCCATCAGGTTGGGCGGATTGTGTAGCGGGGCGAGCGCAATGTTCTCGCGGATCACCCCGATGACCTCCTGGTCCACGGCAACGCTTTCCGATATCTTCTCCCCACCGTGGACGACGCGGTGTCCCACGGCGGCGATCTCGTCGAGGCTCTCCAGCACCTGGCCGTCCCCTTCCAGCAGGCGCTCCAGCGCGACGTCGAGGGCTTCCTTATGGGTGTCCGCCTTGCAGGCGCGCTGGTCTGAGCGGCCGCCCGCCGTGTAGGTGAGCGAAGATTTCCCCTCGCCGATGCGCTCTACCACGCACTCGGCGAGCTCGCGCGCCTGCGGCAGCTCGAACAGGCTGCACTTCAGTGAAGAGCTGCCGGAGTTGATGACGAGGATCTTCATGATGGCTGCTCGGCAGCCTGCAAGGAGGTGATAACCGTCGTGGCTACCACCTCATCCATGCTCGCTCCCCGCGACAGGTCACAGACGGGCCGGGCGAAGCCCTGCAGGATCGGGCCGATGGCCTGGGCCCCGCCCAGTTCCCTGACCGCCTTGTAGCAGATGTTGCCAGAGTTCAGGTCGGGGAAGACCAGCACGTTCGCGCGGCCAGCCACGGGGCTTGAGCCCATCCGCTTCTTGGCTGCCACATCCGGATTGACAGCGGCGTCGAGCTGCATCTCACCGTCCACGCAGCCGTCCTTGACCTTCGCGGCGGCCAGCCTCGTTGCTTCCCTCACGCGGTCCACAACGGCATGGGCGGCGCTGCCTGCGGTCGAGAACGAGAGCATGGCCACGCGCGGCGTGACGCCCAGCAGGCGCCGCGCCGTGGCAGCGCTGGCGGCAGCAATGTCGGCAAGCTGCTGGGCCGTCGGCTTGACGACCACCGCGCAGTCGGCAAAGATGAGCGGCACATCCCGCTGGCCCCACAGCTCGGGTATGATCATGATGAAACAGCTCGAGGCCGTCTCGACCCCTGCCTGATAGCCGATGGTCAGGCCGGCGCACTGGATAACGGTCGCCGTTGCATGGGCGATCCCTGCCACCATCCCGTCCGCGTATCCGCACCTTACCATCATGCCGGCGTAGACCAGCGGGCGGGCCACAAGGCGCAGCGCGACCCCTTCCCTGATGCCCCTGTGCTGGGCGTAGAGCGCGGCGAGTTCCTTGAGGCGGCCGGAATCCTCAACGAGTTCCGTCTGGACCCCCTCGGGCATCCTGCTGGGCAGCGCCCGGGCTGGCCCCACGAGCACCGGCCGGGCAAGGCCACCTGCGGCCGCCTTTGCGGCAGCCTGCACGATGCGCGGGTCCTCGGGCTCGGGGTAAGCGATCCTTGCCCTGATTGCCCGTGCCCTGCCCTCAAGCTCCTCCATCAGTGACATGCGTGAAACTCTCCCCTGCTAGCGCGGCGACATGTGCCGCCAGCCATTGCCCTGCTGGGTCAGCCGCTCAGGAGCCCGCCAGGTCCGCCGCCCGTAGCCCAAGACGGAGCACGGCAACGAGGAACAGAACGGCGATCAGCCATTGCGCGACGTAGAGCGCCCGTTCCGCCCGTCTGAGGCGGTCGGGGCGTTCGGGGAACTCCGCAAGGAACCGTGTCCGGCGCGAGATGCTGAAATGCCGCCACGACCCCACCCCTGTGGCAGTCCCGCTCAGCAGCGCGAGCTTGTGCAGGGCGGCGATCAGTGCCGATGGGTCCGAACAGACTTTCACAGCGAACACGTCCGCCTGCTGCTCGAGCCTGCGCGACAGAAAGCCGAAAACAAACATCCAGTAGAACGCGGCGAACACCAGCATAACGACGGCCTGTCCCTGCGTCAACTCAGCCGCCAGCACGTCACTGAGCGGCGCCACCCACCTCCACCCCGACAGCACGTCCACGATGTTCGCATAAAAAGCCGCGAATGCCGCTGCGAACAGCAGGTAGAACGTCAGGTGGTGGTGCCTGACGTGGCCGATCTCGTGCGCGAAGACGCTCTCGATCTCCTCGTCCGTGCAGCTTCCCAGCAGAGCATCGCTCAAAAGCACATAGCGCACCCACGGCACGACTCCGATCACGGCGGCGTTCGGCAGGCTGCCGTAGGTGTGCCAGACCAGGATGTCTGTGACGCGGAAGCGCGTGGCGCGGCAGAG
>CAYYNS010000325.1:0-2623 GCA_964473085.1 uncultured candidatus Brocadiaceae bacterium | reverse complement strand
GCAGAGGCAGGCGCAGGGCGCGTCGAAGGCGTTGGCGGAGCTGCAAAGGACAAAGCTCGTACCCAATCCGCTCCAGGCCGTCCTGCCGGTGCTTCAGGATGCGGGCAGTGCGCTCGTTCAGTTAGACGCCCAGCAAGGCAGCCTCCAGAAAAAGCAAGACGAGGCGCTCCAGAGCATCCGGGATGCCCTCGGAAGGGATCAGTCCCGGCACCACGCTTGGGGCAAGTATATGGAAGCTGCCGGACTCTACGGCGAAGGCGACTGGCCGAAGGCTGAGCGCGTTTTGCGCGAGCTGGTGGACTACGTGGGCGCTTTGTTACCGTTCGAGCTGCAGCGTGCCGAGCAGATGCTCGACGAAGCCCGGCAGAAGGTTGAGGCGACTGTGAGGGTGGAGCAGACGGTCGAGACCGACGCCATGCTGCGGGAGGCCGAGGCCAACATCGCGGCGGGCCAGTTCGCGCGGGCCGCCGACCTGCTGAATGCGCTTGCGGGCAGCGAGGCTTACCGTAACTCCGAGGGTGTTCGAAAGACGGTGGCAGAACTCCAGCAAAGGGTGGCTGCGGGGGAAGATGACGCCGCCCGGCTCTACCAGAAGGCCCGGGAGGCCTACCAGGCAGGCGACTTGGAGACGCTCAGGCGTTTGCTGGACGAACTCAAGACCAAATACCAGCACACCCGCTTCTATCAACAGCGCCTGGAATAACGTAACAGGGCCAGTCGGCAGGGGCGGACAAGGAATTTGCTTGACTCCGCAGCGGTGGGTACGGCATATTTGGGTGCCGTTAGTGGAAGGACATCATCCGGATAGGCCTGGATCCCAGCAGTGGTCCAGAACTTTAGGAGAGCAAAGAGCGATGTGGAGAAACGCACTGAAAACCTGTCTGTGCGCGTTCTGCGTGACGATGCTTTCCGCTGCGGTGTGCGGCGTCGCCGCTGACCCAGAATCCGGGCCTTCTATCCGCCAAATGGAAGCCGCTCTGGAGGCTGCCCCGGAGGACATCGTGTCGGCAGAGGTCAAGCGCGCAGCCGACGAGGCAAAGGCCAAGCTCCAGGATGGGGACCCCTACGCGGCGAAGGCCGTGCTGATGCGCCTCAAGAGGTTCACCACGCTGCGGGAAGCCGACTATGCCCTCATCGGGCCGGTTGAGAAACAGGTTGACGAGGCCCTGGGCAAGGACAGGGAGAAGATCGAGGCGCAGATCGCGGCACAGATCGCGCTGGAGGGGGAGGCAGAGCAGCATTGGACCGAGTTCACGCAGCGACAGATGGTCCAGCAAGAGGTTGACCGCAAGAGGTCCAAGGCCCTTGCGGAGCAGGCCCGTATGCTGTTGTATTTTGAGAACGAGCCTGAGAAGGCGAAAACGCTGGCCCTGGAGGCCCTGGGATTGGACCCGCAGAACGAAGAGGCGGCGAAGGTCCTGCTGGATGCACGCGTGCAGCTCGGCGAGCAGCCGGCCATCCTGACCCTGGAGGCAGAGACTTTGCGGTTCCAGGCGCCGGTCATGCTCCAGACGCTGCAGCAAGAGTTTGCCGCTGCAAAGCGTAAGGCCACACAGCTCTATGCAGAGGGCAAGTTCCAGGAGTCGCTCGAGGAGTGGAGGCGGGCCCAGACCTACGTCAACGTCCTGTCCGTCTACATGGACGTGCAGAAGGAAAGCGAGGCCATCCAGCTTCAGCTTGAGGTCGTTGGCAAGGCTGCCGAGAAGGAGCGCCAGGCGCAAGAAGAACTCAGGGCTCAGGAAGCCAAAGAGGTGATGGAGGAGGCCTCGCGACGGATCGAGGAAAGCCAGGCCGAGCAGGAAGCTGAAATGCTCGACCACATCTACAGGCTCATTCGGGCCCACAGGTACGACGAGGCCAGGAAGCTCATCAAGGAACTCCTCTACCAGAGCCCCGGCAACGAAGGCGCGCAGGTCGTGGACGAAATCCTCGCCCACGAGGAGCACGACGCCGGGATGGATGAGCACGTCTGGCGCACCGAGAAGGAAAGGCTGGCGCTTATCCGCAAGACCTACGAGCAGGCAATCCCGTATGCACAGTTGATGGACTACCCCGACAAGAGGACCTGGGTGGACGTGATCGGCGCGCGCGAAGGCGTCCGCTACCCCTCCAAGCTCGAGAAATACGCGCCCGAAGAACTCGAGGTCATGCGGCGCCTTGACACCAAGGTGATCCTCGCCTTTGACGAGACGCCGCTGACGCAGGTGATCGAGTTCTTGCAGGAGGTCACCAACGTCAATTTTGCCGTGCACCGTCAGGACATCCCCGTGGATCAGGCGCCCATCACGCTGCACATCGAGACCACGCTGCGCAATGCGCTGGACATGATATGCAACCTGTCGGGCATGGGCTGGAAGGTCGAGGGTTCCGTCATAAGGATCGCGCATCCTGAGCGGCTGAAGGAATACGAGCTGCGGGTTTACGACATCCGTGACCTGTTGCTGAATACGGAAGACAGGAACGTAGGCATGGCTCGTCGCGGCTTCGGCGCTGCCGGCTACGGCGCGGGGTATGGCTACGGGGAGCGGGGCTACGAGTACGGCTACCAGCAGCCGGGCTACGAAACAACCCGATACGGCTACGGTGGCTATGGGGGCTACGGCTACGGGGGCCGGGGCCAGGA
>CAYYNS010000324.1:0-2629 GCA_964473085.1 uncultured candidatus Brocadiaceae bacterium | reverse complement strand
GCCCGCCTCCCAACGTCGTCCTCATCTCGCTCGACACCGTGAGGCCGGACCATCTGGGCTGCTACGGCTACGAGTCCAGAACGAGCCCTAACCTCGACTCCTATGTCAGAAGGAGCGTGCTGTTCAAGAACGCCTACGCGCAGGCTCCCTGGACGCTTCCGTCCCACATGTCGCTCTTTACCTCCATGCTGCCATCCCACAACCGGGTGGAGGACATCAACGAGACGCTGGCAGATGACATCCCCACGCTGGCACAGCTCCTGCGCGCCCACGGCTACAACACCGCGGCCCTGGTCAACAACGGACAGATGCGGGCGCACTGGGGCTTCGGCAAGGGCTTTGAGCTCTGGCGGGAATATGAAGTGGACACGCCCGCCGGGACATGCGAGAACCTGACAGCCGAGGCCCTTCGGTGGCTGACCGCGCGGCCGCAGGAGCCCTTCTTCCTTTTCCTCCACTACTTCGACCCTCACGATCCTTATGACCCGCCGGAGCCCTACCTGAAGGCGTTCGGGTCTTCAGTGTGGGGCATGGATGCAAGGACGATCTTGTTCGACCACCGCTTCCCGGGCCGTGACATCAAGGACCAACGGCTCCTCAAGGAAATTGTTGGTGCCTATGACGGCGAGATCGCCTGGCTCGACCATGAGCTGGGAAAGCTGCTTGGCGCCCTCCCGCAGAACACATTGACCGTGATCTTCTCTGACCACGGAGAGGCTTTCGAGGAACACGGCTGGACTACCCACGGCGCGTCCCTTTATGAGGAAGAGGTCCGCGCAGCACTCTTGATCGGCCGGCCTGGCTCAGGAGGGCGCACGGTTGAGGCGCCTGTGATGCTGCTTGACGTCGCGCCCACAATACTGGGCCTGTGCGGCATCGAGCCGCCGGGGCACTACCAGGGCCACGACCTGCGACCGCTCATGGAGGGGCGCACCCTCGCGGATCGGCCGATACTGGCGGAGACAAAGCGGGTCCTGGAAGGGCGGGTGCTCAAGATGTGCATTACGCCGCCCTGGAAGCTTGTCTACTCGTTGCTGGAGGGACGGGCCGAGCTCTACCGCCTGCCAGACGAGCAGACCGATCTTTCCGGGCGCGAGCCCGAGCAGACGCACAGGATGCTTGCAATGGTCCGGCAGTGGCTGACGGTGGAGGACTTCCGGATCGTATATGCGGCCGGGCAGGGCACCTTTGACGCTACGCTCACGACCGATGGGCAGTTCGCCGTGTTCATCCCGGCCGGCGTGGATATGGGGCGTGACAGCATCCGTCCCTCACCGGGAGGCCAGCAGATCGCCTTGACGCTCTATCCCGCAGGCGCGCCCAAGGCACTGTATTTCGAGCTTTCCCCCCGCAAAGCGCACGTGAGCTTCGATTGCGGGGTAGACGGGCAGCAGCGCAGAGACATGGTGTTCGTGGGCACGGGCCAGAACCCGCGCTCTCTGCCATTCGAGCTGGGTCAGGAAGTGTCCGTGCGAAGCCCGTTCATCGAGGAGCCATTCAAGGCGGCAGGGGAGGGGTTCCACATCGTGCACTGTCGTGGCGACGCAGCGGCGGGCCGCTCTCCCAGAGGCGTGACGCTGGACGAGCACACGATTCAGCAACTGCGCTCCCTCGGCTACCTCGAGTAAGCGCAAGGAGGTCAGAGGCACCGTGACGAAGCAAACACAGACGACGCTGGTATGCCCCGTCGGGCTGCTTGTGATGTGCCTGGCAGGGTGCATGTCATTTGCGCGGACGCAGACGGCTGCCGCTGCGGCCCAAGCTTCGGGCCTCAACCTCGTGGTCAACGGGGGGTTTGAGCACGACTGGTACAACACCCGCAGTGAGGTCATGAGCTGTCCCCTGCAGCCGCGCCTATGCTTCGGGCAGGCGGACGCGGTCCCCGACGGCTGGCAGCTCGGTGAATGCCAGCGCGTCGCCGAAGGGCACGCCGGCCTCCACGGCATGAAGGTCCCAGCCGGAGCAACCCTCAAGCAGGACGGCATGGGCTATGCTGTGCAGGTGCGGGCACCGATCAAGGCTGTGCCGGTGCACTTTTCAGCCTGGGTCAGGGGAGCCGGTCCGCAGGCAGTGTTGGATGTCGAGGTTGCCTTGTCCGGCGTGAACGTGAAGAAGTCACAGCAGTTTCCCTGCCCGCCGGACTGGACGCGCGTTGCATTCGAGATCCCGGCCGACGAAATCCAGAAGGCCTTCGACGCGCAGGCGAAGCCCGTGGGCGCGATCAGTGCTTCAGTCGCCCTGAAGGCGGCCGGCGAACCGGCCGTCGTTGATGAGATTGTTCTTGAGCGTCCTTACACGCCGGCGCCTTATTCGCTCATTTCCAATTGCGGCTTCGAGACGGTCAGGCCGGACGGTGTGCCTGAAGGCTGGAAGCCCGTGCAGAAATCCCTGCGCCATGTCGGCGAGTGGTACTACGTCTGGCGCACGTGGTATCACTTCATGGGCGTGCCGCGCGGCGCCAATGCCCTGGACGAGCTGATGGGGGTGAGCGGGGAGCGATCTTTCCGCATGAACGTGCCGCCGGGCGACGAGAAATACATCGAGACCGAGACCATCCTGCTCAACCAGCCCGCGCCGCAGGCCATGGCGCTGCGGTTCGACTACAACGCCTACATGCTCGACGGCATGA
>CAYYNS010000323.1:0-2638 GCA_964473085.1 uncultured candidatus Brocadiaceae bacterium | reverse complement strand
CCGAGGAACAGATGAAGCCTCTGTTCCCCGACTGCGACGTGGGCGCCGAGCCGCCCTTCGGCTCGATCTATCACTTGCCGACGTGGGTGGACGAGTCGCTGGGCCGCCAGGAGGAGATCGTCTTCCGCGCCGGAACGCACGAGAAGACCATCAAGATGCGCTACGACGACTACGTGAAGGTCGAGAACCCGCAGGTGGGCGCCTTCGCCGCGGTCTCTTGATACGCGCCCTTGTGGCCCGCGCTAGGCGCCGAACTCCAGCACGCCGAAGTACTCGGGTCGGTGGAAGTCCGGTTCCGGGGTCAGGATGGGGGACCAGCAGGCGTGCTGGGGGTCGCTGGCCCCGCCGCAGCGGTAAAAGTTTCCCCGCCACCTGATTCCCGGCCTCACGGTCACGGGCCGCCTGACAAGCTCTCCGACCACGTCCAGCGGCAGCGCCACCTCAAGCAGCCAGCCATCGTCGCCCGGCGATTCCTCCTTGGTCGGCCCGGCTACAGAGTGGTAGATGCCGATGCGCCGGGCCAACCGCTGACCCGCCAGCCGCCTGTGCCAGCGGTCAGGGCCGTAACCCAGCAGGATCGTCCCGCAGCAGTTCATCTCCAGGTTGAGGTAACTAGCGGGGTCTTCCGGCACGGACGCGAACAGCTCCACGCAACTGTCCCGGTAGACATCGCTGCCCAGGACCGTGCGGCGCGCGCTGATGTGGCGGTCCTCGCAGACGAATAGCAGGTAGAGGCACCTCTGGCTGTAGCACGCCTTGACGGTGGTCGCCTGTTTGCTTCCTGCGCGGTACCACGGGAAGCAGGCGATCTTGAGGGCATTCAGGCTTGCCCAGGGCTCGCCGGCCGGGTTGCCCTTCAGATCGGGTTCGTTCTGCGCTCGGGCGACCACGTAGCGCTTCGGCATTGCTCCTTCCCTCGAGCAGTGTAGGAGGGACGGGCAGGCGGCAGGTGTCAGGGGCAGCATTTTACCTGCCTTTGTTAGCGGCGGCAATCGGGGCGGCTGCGCCCAGACCTGCGGACTTGCCGGCCCGCCGTAGCGCTGCTAAACTGGGCAGTGCTTTCCCCCGGGTAGAGCCAGGAGAGGGCCGTGGCTGACGAAATCCTGTCCATTCTGAACGAACTTGACCGCAGGGGTGTGCTGGAGGGCTTCCAGCAGTGAGTCGCTGCGGGTAGAATCCGGTAGGGGCGCTTGAGCGGGACGAAGGGAGAACGCGGAGATGGAGAAGGCGAAGCAGTTCTCGGTCTACTTGCAGAACCGGCCGGGTGCGCTGGCTACCGTCACGCAAGTGCTGGCGGACGCCAGGGTGAACATCGTGGCCCTGTCAGCCGTGGAAACCACCCACGAGGGCATCCTGCGGCTGGTGGTGGACAAGCCCGAGGTGGCAGCCAAGACGCTTGACGAAAAAGGCCTGATGTTCGCCATGGTTGATGTCCTTCTGATCAAGCTCCCGAACAGGGTGGGGGCGATGGCCGAGCTGGCAAGGAAGCTGGCCGACAAGAACGTCAACATCAACTACGTCTACGGCAGCGCGCAGGGGCCCGGTACCAAGTCCACCGTCGTGCTGAGCGTCAACCGCATGGCCGCGGCCGAAACCGTGCTGGCTGACATGTGATCGCCATCTGGAGGAGCACTGGCCCGGAGGTGGGAAGCGGCGACCTGGTCGAACTGGACGGCTCGTACCTGGAGGGCGGGGGGCAGATATTGCGCGCTGCCGTCGGGTTGTCCGCCGTCACGGGACGCCCGTGCCGGGTCTTCAACATCCGCAAGGGCCGTCGCGATCCCGGCCTGAAGGCCCAACACCTCAGCAGCATCCAGGCCGTCGCATCCCTGTGCGGCGCCGAGCTGGGTGGCGCCCAGATCAACTCCCTGGAGATCCAGTTCCGCCCGCGCGAGCTCCGCCCCCCCGAGCAGCTAAGCGTGCACGTCGGCACGGCGGGCGCTGTGACGCTCGTGCTTCAGGCCCTCATGATCCCGCTGGTTCGCTCGCCCCACCCCGTCACGGTCGAGATTGCGGGAGGCACCCATGTCCAGTGGGCGCCCCTCGTGGAGTACGCCCAGCACGTCTTCGCGTATTTCCTCCAGCACATGGGATGCGGCCTCGACGTCAGGATGACGCGGTGCGGGTTTTTTCCGCGGGGCGGCGGCAAGGTCCGCGTCACCGTAACGCCGGGCCTGCTGCGTGCCGGGGACTGGTCTGTCCGCGGCGCCTTACTTGGCAACAGCGCCTGGAGCGTGGCTACCGACGAGTTGAAGAAGGCGCGCGTCGCCGAGCGCCAGCTCGAGGGCGCAGCCCGCGTGATGGCATTCGACGAACAGAGCGTCCTCTACGTAGGCGCCCCGTCCGCCGGCTCCGCGATCCTGGTCTGTGCGCGTTACGAGAACTGTGTGCTCGGTGCCAGCGCGCTGGGCCAGCGTGGGGTGCGCGCCGAGAAGGTGGGGCACGACTGCGCCCGTGAGCTTCTGGGGCAGATGCGCGCCGATGTCTGCCTCGACCAGCACATGGCTGACCAGATCATCCCTTTCATGGCGCTGGCGGGTGGAGGCTCCACAGTCTCGGTGGCTGCCGTTACCGAGCACTGTCGCACCAACATGTGGGTCGCGGAATACCGCGATATCGTCTCGGCGTATCCCCTACC
>CAYYNS010000322.1:0-2647 GCA_964473085.1 uncultured candidatus Brocadiaceae bacterium | reverse complement strand
CCACGTCCAGGCCACAGACGGCCTGTTCGAACTGGGCGCGCTCCTCGGCGACAGCAAGGGCAGCGGCGCGCGGGGCGAACTCCTGGATCTGCCGGGCCAGCTTGCGCCACTGCCTGCCGGCGCTCAGGCCGACCACCTTCAGGCGCTCAGGCATGCTGCGCACTACATCGAGGGTGCTCGTGCCAACCGAACCTGTGCTGCCGAGCACCACAACCTTTCTGGGGCCGCTCCGGCTCACGTCAGCCCTCAATGTTCGCCTTCTCGATCTGCTCGATTAGGGCATCGGCCAGCTCGCAAGCGGGCCTCTGCTGCGTGCGGCGGCCTTTACGGAACAGGTAGCCGAACTTCTTGCCGCCCGCAATGCCGACGTCGGCCTCGGCTGCCTCGCCCGGCCCGTTCACTACGCAGCCCATGATCGCCACCTTGAGGCGCCTGCGGGAACCCTCCAGGCGGGCGCTCACCTGGCGCACCAGGGACACCAGGTCAATCTCGCACCGCCCGCACGTCGGGCATGAGATGATTTCGGGGCCCTCCGGTTCGCGCAGCCTCAGGGCCTCCAAGATGCTGCGGGCGGCCTTGACCTCCGCGTGCGGAGGGCCGGTGAGGGACACGCGGATCGTGTCGCCGATGCCCTCCGCAAGCAGCGCCCCGAGCCCCACGGCGCTCCTGACGAGCCCCACCTCTGGCGGTCCGGCGGCGGTCACACCGAGGTGGAACGGGTAGTTGCACCGCTGCGCCGCGAGGCGGTAGGCGCGGATAGTCGTCGGCACATCGCTCGCCTTGAGGCTGAGCACCAGGCTGTGACAGCCTTCCGCCTCAGCCATCTCGCAGTAGCGCAGCGCCTCCTGCATCATGAGCTGCGCCAGATCCCCTGCTGCCTCATGGGCCTTCACCTGGAGCCCATCGCGGGGCCTGACAGAGCCCGAGTTGACGCCGATCCTCACCTTGATCCCTGCTGCGGCTGCCTCGCGGAACACCTTGCGGAGGCCGTCCAGGTCCGCGATCGTGCACGGGTTGACGCGCACGCCGCTCGCCCCTGACTCGATCGCTTCCAGGGCCAGATGCGGGTTGAAGTGGATGTCCGCGATCACCGGCAATGGCGAGGCCTTCACCACCTGCGCCAGGCCCCTTGCGGCGCGCCGGTTGGGCACGGCACAGCGGATGATCTCGCAACCCAGCCGCGCCAGCTCCACGATCTGCCCGACGGTCGCGTCAACATCCTCCGTGCGCGTCTTGGTCATGGACTGCACGCTGACCGGCGCGTCACCCCCGATGGTCACGGAGCCGACTTTCACCGGTCGCGTCCTGCGCCGCTCCATCGCTAATGCCTCTCCACTGCGGACCGAAGCGGGCGCGCAACCGCGCCTATCTACAAAAACACAGCGCCCCGCTGCGCTGTTCTTGAGGACGATTATAGGGTGCCCTCGCAGGAGAATCAAAGCGGGCCGTATCCGGGCGCGCGATGCGCGGCCGGCTACGCCTCGCCAGCAGAATCCCCCTTTCGCTCGGCGCCATCCCTCAAGGCGGCGGCCACAACGCCAGCCATGCTGTCAACCAGGACGAACTTTAGCTTTTCCCTGGCGTAGGGCGGGATGTCTGCCAGGTCCTTCTCGTTCTGCTTCGGCAGCACGATTGTGTCAATGCCGGCCTGCTCAGCAGCGAGGACCTTTTCCTTGATGCCGCCTACAGACAGGACTTTGCCGCGCAGCGTTATCTCCCCGGTCATGGCGACGTTGTGCCGAACGATCCGGCCGGTGCACAGCGATATGAGCGCTGCGCCCATAGTGATGCCGGCGGAGGGGCCGTCCTTGGGGATAGCCCCGGCGGGCACGTGGATGTGGAAGTCGTGCTTGCCGTAGAGCTTCGGGTCCACGCCGAGCTCCTGCGCGTGGGCGCGCGTGTAGGTGAGGGCCGCCTGGGCGCTCTCCTTCATCACCTCGCCGAGCTGGCCGGTGAGGATGAGCCTGCCGTCGCCGGGGGTCCTGGTGGCTTCTACGAAGATCACGGTGCCGCCCGTGGGGGTCCAGGCAAGGCCGGTGGCGACCCCCGGCTCGTTGACGCGCTCGATCACCTCGCGCAAGTAGAGCGGTGGCCCAAGCATCTCGGGAATACCGTCTTCGTCCACGCGCTGGGATCGTCGCTCGCCCATCGCAACCGCCTTGGCGGCCTTGCGGCAGATGCTAGCGATGTGCCGCTCCAGGTTTCGCACGCCCGCCTCGCGCGTGTATTCCGAGATGATCCTGCGCAGGGCGCCGTCCGTGATGGTGAGGTGCTCGGGCTTTAGCCCGTGCCCTTCGATCTGATCTGGCACCAGGTAGTGCCGGGCAATCTGGAGCTTCTCCTCGGCGGTGTAGCCAGGGAACTCCAGTACCTCCATCCTGTCGCGCAGCGCGGGGGGGACAGTATCGAGGATATTGGCCGTGCAGATGAACATCACGCGGGACAGGTCGAAGGGCAGGTCGAGGTAGTGGTCGGTATAGTTAACGTTCTGTTCGGGGTCGAGCACCTCAAGGAGCGCGCTGGCCGGGTCGCCGCGGAAGTCAGCCCCGAGCTTGTCCACCTCGTCGAGCATGAAGACCGGGTTGTTGGAGCCGGCCTTCTTGAGGCTCAGGATGATCTGGCCTGGCAGCGCGCCGATGTAGGTGCG
>CAYYNS010000321.1:0-2658 GCA_964473085.1 uncultured candidatus Brocadiaceae bacterium | reverse complement strand
TTCGACAACGCCGCCACCACGCCGCCGTTCATGTCCGTGGTCCACTGCCTGACGCGCTTTTTCCAGCTTTACAGCAGCGTGCACCGCGGCACGGGCTTCAAGTCGCTGCTGTCCACCCACGTCTACGAGCGCTGCCGGGGCGTGATCGCGGACTTCACCGGCGCCGACCTGTCGAGCCGCACTCTGATCTTCGTGCAGAACGCCACCCATGCGCTCAACAAGCTCGCGATGCGGTTCTGCATGGCCGATGGGAGCATGGTGCTTTGCACGCTCGCCGAGCACCATTCCAACATGCTCCCATGGCGCAAGCGCGGCTGTCTGGTCGAATACGTGCGCGTCAACCGCCAGGACGGCACCCTCGACATGGCGGACCTTGAGGACAAGGTTCGGCGCAACGCTGGCCGCCTCAGGCTCGTGACGGTCACCGGCGCCTCGAACGTCACCGGCGTCATGCCCCCCATCCGCCGCATCGCCCGCCTCGCCCACGAGGCCGGGGCGATGATCGCCCTTGACGCTACCCAACTGGTCCCCCACAGGCCGTTCAAGATGGGGGAGCCGGAAGACCCGGAGCGGATTGACTTCGTTGCCTTCAGCGCGCACAAGATGTACGCCCCCTTCGGCTCGGGCGTGCTGGTCGGCCCGCGCTGGGTCTTCGAACGGGGCGTTCCCGACATGGTCGGAGGCGGCACGATCAGCGCCGTCACCGTGGACGACGTGATCTGGGCCGACCCCCCGGAGCGGGAGGAGGCCGGCACGCCCAACGCCCCCGGCGTGCTGGCGCTGGCCATTGCGATGAGGACGCTGCGCTCTATCGGCATGGAGAACCTTGCCGAGCACGAGCGCGCCCTGACGCGGCGGCTGCTCTCAAGGCTCACGCAGATTGACGGCATCCGCCTGTTCGGCCCCCGTGACCCCGAGCTGCGTGAGGACCGCCTCGGCGTCGTGCCGTTCCTGGTGGAGGGCCTGAGCCACGGTGAGCTGGCGGCGATCCTCAGCTACGAGTGGGGCATCGGTGTGCGCAACGGCTGCTTCTGCGCGCAGCCCTACGTGCGCGAACTGCTCGGCATCTCCGACCGCCAGATGCTGGAGGCCGTCAAGAAGCTGGCGGCCGGCGATCACAGCGGCGCCCCAGGCCTGGTCAGGGCAAGCATCGCCGTCTATAACACCGCCGACGAGGTTGACTACCTCCTGGAAGCCCTCCAGAGCATCGTCCGCGACGGCCCGCGTGCCCGCTACGTTATTGACAAGGAGCACGGAGACTATGTGCCGGAGCGGCCGGCGTTCCGGCTGGAGCGCTACGCGCCGTTCTGAGCCGCGCCGCCGCGCGCCTTGCCCAGCGTCCGCCTGAACCGCGCGTTGACCATCCGCACGTAGACCTCCCGCCGCACAAGCTCGCGGGAGACGGCGGCGGCCGTCTCGCTGCGGATTGCTCCGTGCTCGACCAGCTCGCGGCCAGCGCGCCGGGCCGCTTCGTAGATGTCGGCTACCTCAACGCCCATCCGCTCCAGGTCCGGCAGCGCCGCAGCGTAGGGCCGAAGCAGCGCGCCCGCAAACTCGCGCCTCAGGTTCCTCGACAGCGCCCTGACGTGCGCTAGCAGCGGCTCGAAGTTGTCCAACTCCGTGAAGCCGCAGGCGGCCACCAGCACGACCTTCCCGGGCCTGACCCAGGAGCGGACCGGATGCTGGCAATGCCCGTCACGTATCTCGAAGAAAGGCTCCAGGAGCGGCAGGCAGCGTTCGACAAGCGCCTTCATCGGCGCGTTCATGCCGTCCGCGTAGAGGGGCGTAGCGAAAACCAGCACGTCGCAGGCGGCTATCTTCGGGTAGAGCGCCTGCATCTCGTCGCGCTGCCTGCACGTGCCGGGCGTCTTGAGCCAGCAGTCGAAGCACGCCAGGCAGGGCCTCACGGTAAGCCCGTAGATGTGCTGGAGCTCGACCGATGCCCCGGCCTCCCGCAGGCCGTCCAGTAGGGCGTTGAGCATCAGGCCCGTGCCGCCCCTGTCCTTGTTCGGGCTGCTGTTGAGCGCCAGCGCTTTCACGCGGGCGGCCTCCTTTGGCGGGCGGGCAGGGCGGCTACGCCGGGGCAGCCGTTGTGCGTGCTGCCGCCGCCGTGCCGTAGTAGTTCGAGATCGCCTTCAGGACCGCCGCCTTGTGCTCGGGCCAGGCACAGGTGGGCACGCTCTTGACCCGATCGTCGGCTGGGTCCCAGAACACGAAGGCGTTGGGGCACCGCTCGAGCCTCTCGGTCTCAAGGACCGAGTGGTCCTCGAACGGCAGCACGATGATCTGGAGCACCTCGTGGAACCTGCTGTGGCGCTCCAGGACCTTGCGCGTGCTCCTGCCGACCAGCAGGCCAGCCAGCGCACAGAGGGCGTGCCAGGCCTTCCCGATCCCCCTGCCCTTGAGCACGTGGCTGAGCCTTGCTTGGCGCTGCAGGGCCCTCGCCACCGACAGCCACGCCGACAGCGCCAGGTAATTCTCCCGCAGGCCGACCGCCCCGAGCAGGCGGCCCGGCACGCTGCGCTGCGCCCGCGCCACGCGCCGCGCCAGCCGCTCCTCCACGCCGAAAAGCGCCCTCACCAGTTCAGAAAGTGAGCCTTTGAGGTAGCGCGACACCGGCACGTACCTCTCGCCATCGGACACCAGCAGGTAGAGGCT
>CAYYNS010000320.1:0-2658 GCA_964473085.1 uncultured candidatus Brocadiaceae bacterium | reverse complement strand
AGAACCCGCGCGTCGGCCTGCTCAACGTGGGCGAGGAGGAGCGCAAGGGCACCGAGCTGCAGAAGGAGGCCTTCGAGCTGCTGTCACGCGCGCCGGTCAACTTCGTGGGGAACGTGGAGGCAAGGGACATCTTTTTCGGCAAGTGCGACATCGCCGTGTGCGAGGGTTTTGCGGGCAACGTGCTGTTGAAGACCAGCGAGAGCGTCGTTGCGAAGCTCATGCACCATCTCAGGACGGAGATTCGCAAAAGCCTCAGGCGCAAGGTCGGGTTCGCCCTGTGCAGGGACGTTTTTCAGCCAGTCGAGCATTACGGCGACTACTCGGAATACGGCGGCGCCCCCCTGCTGGGCATCAACGGGGTGACGATAGTCAGCCACGGGCGTTCCGACGCCAAGGCGATGGAGAACGCGGTGCGCGAGGCCAGGAGCTGTGTGCGCCTGAGGATAAACGAGAAGATCGCGGCGTCCATTCGTCAGGTCCCCCAGTCGGACGAGGGGACGAGGGCTTAGGGCGTGTCGGTTGCCTGAGCTGCGATGGCAAGATTGTAACTTGTCGCCAGAGAAGGAGTTATTGCGATGCCCAGGGGCGGGCAGGGATTGTCCACAGATCGCAGGATGGGGGCGTTGTGCTCAGAGGGATCAAGCGTAAGTCCCCGTTCCGCAAGGCGTCACGCAATACGGGGGAGCGCCCGGGCACCTCTTCTCAGCCCCGCATATTAGGCCCGTGGATGCTGCTCAGTGGAGGCAAAGCGACCTTTTGGCAATCAATCGGGGCGATGAAGACCTCCTGTAGACTGCCGGTAGAGATTGCCGGGCTTGGCTCGTACCTGCCGGAGCGGGTGCTCAGCAACCACGACCTTGAGCGGATGGTGGACACGACCGACGACTGGATTATCCAGCGGACCGGGATCGTGGAGCGACGCATGGCCGCCCCCGGGGAAGCTACCAGCGATCTTGCCGTGAAAGCTGCGCGCGGTGCCCTCCGGGAGGCGGGCGTAGTGCCGGCCTCAGTGGACGCCGTCATCGTCTGCACCTGCACCCCCGACTATTTGTTTCCGGCGACGGCATGCTTGGTGCAGACTGCGCTCGGCGCTGACAACGCCGTCTGCTACGACCTAGAGGCGGCGTGCAGTGGCTTTGTCTTTGGCCTGCTGCAGGCGGCCAGCCTTGTGGTGTCCGGCGTGGTCGAGAACGCCCTAGTGGTTGGAGCCGATACCCTGAGCCGGTTCACGGACTACACCGATCGGCGCACGTGCATTCTGTTCGGCGACGGCGCAGGGGCGGCCCTGGTGCGAGCCAGCAGGAGGGGCAGCGAGCTTCTGTTCTGCGAGCTCGGCGGAGACGGGTCGCGTCCCGACATCCTGCTTATTCCTGCTGGCGGCTCGCGCATCCCGGCTTCCAGGAAGAGCCTGGAGCGCAGAGACCACTTCATGAAGCTCAACGGGCGGGAAGTATTCAAGTGGGCGGTCAATAAGTTGGGCGACCTGATCGTGCGCATCCCTGAAGAGACGGGCATTGGGCTCGACGAGATCAAGCTGATCATCCCCCATCAGAGCAATTCACGGATCATTCGAAGCCTTTGCGAGCGCGCGGGGATTCCCTTCGAAAAGGCTTACATGAACATAGACCGCATTGGGAATACCTCTGCCGCCTCCATCCCCATAGCCCTCCATGAGGTCACGGAGCAGGGGCTTGTGCAGCGAGGGGACCTGGTGCTACTGCTGGCGTTTGGCGGCGGCATCACCTGGGGTTCCGCGCTCCTGCGCTACTGAGCCCGAAGCCATCAACCGAGAACTGCGCACATGAGTGGAAGCGTGCTGTTGTTTCCCGGGCAGGGTGCCCAGAAGGTGGGCATGGGCAGGGACGTATGCGAGCGCTACGCGGTGGCGCGGGCCGCGTTCCAAGAGGCGTCAGACACCATTGAGATTGATCTGAGAAGGGTCTGCTTCGAGGGGCCGCAGGATGCCCTTGAGCGGACGGACTTGTGCCAGCCGGCCATCCTGACGGTTTCCGTGGCTGTGCTGCGCGCTGTTGAGCAGGAGCTGGGCCGCTGCCTGGAGGCGGACTGCGCAGCGGGACTCAGCCTTGGCGAATACACCGCGCTGGTGGCAGCCGGCGCTCTGAAGTTCGCGGATGCGGTGCGGCTGGTATACGCCAGAGGCCGATACATGCAGCAAGCATGCGAGGCCACGCGGGGGACCATGTATTGCGTGCTCGGACTCGAGGATGGGCAGGTGGAGGAGGCAAGCCGCAGGGTGCGGGAGGCCGGAGGCCTTGTCTGGCCGGCGAACTACAACTCGCCTGGCCAGCTCGTGATCAGCGGCACCGAAGACGGGGCCGCGCGGGCCGCCGACCTGTGCAGCAAGATGGGCGCACGGCGCGTGATCCGGCTCAAGGTGGCGGGAGCCTTTCACACCCCCCTGATGGAACCGGCAGCCCGCCGCCTGGCCCACGAACTGCAGGCGGCTCCCGTGTGCCAGACTTCTTGCCCCGTGGTTGCGAACGTGACGGGCGAGCCGGCCGGCGATGCCGAGCGAATCCGGCCGCTGCTTGTGGATCAGGTCACCAGCGCAGTTCGCTGGGCGCAGTCAATGCGCTGGTGCGAGGCCCATGGTGCCAAGCGTTATCTGGAGATAGGCCCGGGGCGCGTCCTTCAAGG
>CAYYNS010000319.1:0-2666 GCA_964473085.1 uncultured candidatus Brocadiaceae bacterium | reverse complement strand
TATCTGTGCGCGGCGCGGTCGCGCAACCTGGTGGACGTGGTGCTCATGCCCCAGGGACTGCACAACGAGCCGCCCAAGCTGCGCGCACAGGTCCAGGAGGCCATCGAACGCACAGCGGACGTCCAGGGCCGCCCCTACGACGCCTGCATCCTGGGCTACGGGCTGTGCAGCAACGGCCTGGTGGGACTTAGGGCCAGGATCAGGACCGCGATCCCCCGCGGCCACGACTGCATCACGCTCCTGCTCGGCTCGAAGGAAAGATACCAGCACTACTTCGACACCCACCGTGGCGTGTACTGGTACAGCGCGGGCTGGATCGAGCACAACCAGCAGCCCGGCCGCCAGCGCTACGAAGAGACCCTGCGCCAGTACATCGAGAAATACGGCGAGGACAACGCCCTCTACCTCATGGAGGCCGAGCAGGGATGGATGCGGGAGTACAACTGGGCCGCCTACGTGGACTGGGGCTTTCCCGACTCGGACAGGCACAAGCAGTTCACCAGGGAGTGCGCGGAGTTCCTCGGCTGGAACTACGACGAGCTGGCCGGGGATCCCGGCCTCCTGCAGAGGCTCGTGGACGGCGAGTGGGACGAGGAGTCGTTCCTTGTCCTCGAGCCGGGACAGACGGTCGAGGCCGACGTGACGAGCAGGGGCATCATCCGCGCCGTGACCAGCAGCGCGCCGCCCGAGGCCCTGCCGGACGGCAAAGAGCGCGGCTGATGCGTGCTGCGGGCAGATGAAGACCAAGACGCACACCACGGCCGTCGTCCTCATCCCGCCGCAGGCACTCTGGGAGCCCATCCAGGCCATCCGGCACAAGCATGACCGGCAGGTGAGGCGGTGGATGCCGCACATCACGCTGCTCTACCCGTTCCTGCCGCTGGCGGAATTTGACGCCGTGGCGCAGCGCCTGGCGCAGGCGTGCGCGCGCATCGAGCCGTTCGAGCTCCGCCTTGAGGGGTTCCGGCATTTCGATCACGGCGGGGAGAGCTTCACCGTGTGGCTTGCACCCGAGCCGTCGCAGGCCGTCGTGAATTTGCAGGAGGCCCTCTGGCGGGTGGTGCCCAAGTGCGACGATGTACGGCGCCTGGTGGGCGGCTTCACGCCGCACCTGAGCGTGGGCCAGGTCAGGGGCAGGGCCGCCCTCGAGGCGCTCCTGGCTGAACTTCAGCGGGGCTGGCGGCCACTGAGTTTCGCCGTCCACGAGGTCTGCCTCATCTACCGCTTCGAGCCGCCGGACGACGTGTTCCGGGTAAGCCGCGCTGTGCCGCTGGGCCGCAGCCCGGCCGGTTGATGCGGCGAGCAGAGCCTACCACGGGCGAGGGCGTGCCTGTATAATGGTGACCCGCGTTGAAAGCCGGCGGAGCCGTTGCGCGGACCGCCACGTCTGATCACAGACCGAAGGAGCGGAGCATGGCAGCACGCAAGACGACGTTTGCGCTGTTTTTTGGCAACAGGGGTTTCTTTCCCGCCCACCTGATGGCGGAGGCGCGCAGGGAGCTGTCGGCGGTGCTCAAGCGCCTGGGCTACGGCTGCCTCATGATGCCTGCCACCGCCACTCGTCACGGCGCGGTGGAGACGCCCGCAGAAGGGCATCTCTACGCGCAGTGGCTGAAGCAGAACCAGGGCAGGTTCGACGGCGTGATCCTTAGCCTGCCGAACTTCGGCGACGAGACGGGCGCGGTAGAAGCCCTCAAGGACGCGGGCGTGCCGATCCTCGTCCAGGCCTACCCGGACGAGCTCGACAAGATGGCGCCTGCGCAGCGCCGCGACGCGTTCTGCGGCAAGCTCTCGATCATGGACGTGCTCCACCAGTACGGGGTGCCCTTCACAGCGCTCAAGCCACACACCGTCGCGCCTTCCTCGGCGCGCTTTGCGGAACAGGTGGACTATTTCGCGCGGGTCTGCCGCGTGGCGAACGGCGTGCGGGGAATGGTAGTCGGCGCGGTCGGCGCGCGCACTACCGCCTTCAAGACCGTGCGCATTGACGAGCTGGCGCTCCAGCGTAGCGGCATCACGATGGAGACCTTCGACCTGTCGGGCGTGTTCGCGCGCATGGCGGCCGAGGACCCAAAGGGCCGCCCCTACAGGGCGAAGGTTGCCAGCTTGAAGAACTACTGCGACTGGACCGGCGTGCCAGAGGCGGCCTTCGAGACGCTCGTGCGGCTGGGCGTTGTGCTCGACCGCATGATCACCGAGCACGGCCTTGACGCCGTGGCGCTACGGTGCTGGGTGGAGATGCAGCAGCAGCTCGGCATCTCGCCGTGCGTGCTCCTGAGCGAGATGAACGACCGCTGCATCCCGACCGCCTGCGAGGTTGACGTCGGCAACGCCGTCTGCATGCACGCCCTGAGCCTCGCCTCCGGGAACGTTTCGGCCTGCCTGGACTGGAACAACAACTACGGCGACGAGGAGGACAAGTGCATCCTGTTCCACTGCGGCGCGGCGCCCCAGGCGATGATGTCGGCACAGGGCCGGGTGGTGGACCACGCTATCCTGGCGAACGCCATCGGGCCGGGGCGAAGTTACGGCTGCAACGTGGGGCGCCTGGCGGAAGGCCCCATCACGTTCGCCAGCATGGTCACCGAGGAAGGGCGGCTGAAGTTCTACCTCGGCGAGGGCCGGTTCACCGACGACCCCATCCCCCAGGAGTTCTTCGGCTGCGG
>CAYYNS010000318.1:0-2673 GCA_964473085.1 uncultured candidatus Brocadiaceae bacterium | reverse complement strand
CTTCCACACAGACCTCGAGCACCTCGACCGCGCATTCTGTCGCGCCCGGTGAAGGCGCGAAGCGCACCACCTCAACATCTCTCGGCTCGCCCGGCTTCGGCGGCGGCAGCACGTTCGGCCGCACCGTCGCCATCTGCGGCCGGTGGCGCGGGCAGATGATGGTCGCCATGATGTTGCCGCCGAAGGCGGGACGCCTCTGCAGGAGCAGGCCTTCCTGGCTGCTAATGTCGAGCCCAGTGCAATCGGCCGTAAGGCCCGTCCTGACCAACGCGGCCACGCGGGGAAAGAATGACCGCCCGGCCGAGGTCGCGCCGCATAGGACGATCTCCGGGCGCTCCCTCTCGATCAGCTCTGCAAGCACGGCCGCGTAGGTCTCGCTCCTGAAGCGCCTGAGCGAGGGGTCCTGGAGCAGGTAGATCCGGTCAACAGGATAGCAGCGCAGGGTTTCGATGCCCGCCTCGAGGCCCTCGCCCATCAGGACGGCTGAGAGCCGTGTCCCCCGACGGTCGGCGAGCTGCCGGGCCTTGCCCAGAAGCTCGAAGACGACGCGGTGCATCTGCCCGTCCGCTTGCTCGGCGACAACCCATACGCCGCCGTATCCAGCAAGATCGGCCCGCGCAAGGAACCTCTCCTCTACGACTGACAGGGCACCGGTAGGACATTCCTTGACGCATGCACCGCACAGCACGCACCTGTCATCCACAGACAGCCCGCCCCCAGCGATCTCCAAAGCGCTGAAGGGGCAACTCTCCACGCACTGCCCGCACAGGTCGCACAGGACGCGGTTGATCTCAAGGCGGCTCATAACAGCCCCTCGCCTTCAAGCAGCCGCACGGCCTCCTCCAGTCCAGCCTCAAGGTCCGCCTTGTAAATCTGCCCAGCCCGGCGGACAGCGGGCGCGAAGATTTCTATCACGCGCGTCGGCGACCCCTCCAGCCCCACCTGGTCAAGGTCGGCGCTGATATGCCCGGGGCCGAGCGTCGTCAACGAAGCGAAGCGCCCCCGGCACAGGTCCTCCAGGTTCGGCAGGCGCGGCTCGTTGAGGTCCTTGACCACTGTCATCACGGCCGGCAGGGGCAAGCGCAGGACTTCGTAGCCGACGTCGGTGAGCCGCTCGACCAGGAGGTGGTCGGATGCGATCTGGCGGATGCGCCGCACATAGGTCGCCTGCGGTAGGCCCAGGTGCACGGCAAGTTCGGGGCCCACGTGGCCCGTGTCGCCGTCTATGGCCTGCTTGCCGCACAGGATCAGGTCGAACCCGCCGAGGGCCGCGATGGCGCGCGCCAGCGCGTAAGAGGTGGCCCAGGTGTCAGAGCCAGCGAACTCCTTGCCCGTCACCAGGACCCCTTCGTCCACACCGAGGGCGAGGACTTGGCGCAGCATCGCCTCCGCCTGGCGCGGCCCGAGGGTGATCGCCGTGACGCGCCCCCCGAGCCGCTCGCGGATGCGCAGCGCTTCCTCCACCGCGAAGGTGTCGAGCGGGTTGAGCACGCTCTCTACCCCCTCGCGCACCAGCGTCTTTGTCACAGGGTCAATCTGGACCCGCGCAGTATCCGGCACCTGCTTGACGCAGACGGCGATCCTCAAGGCTGTCCCCCTTCGCAGACGCAGCACGCATGACAGGCTCGCGCCCAGACACTCATAGCAGGAAAGGCCCCGACAATCAATCGGGCAATGATTGGCAGCGCCGACGCTACCGCTTCGCCGCCGAGGCGGGCGAAGGGGGCGGAGGGATCTCACGCGGAAGCTCTGCCCTGATGCCCGGCACGATGCGCCGGTCCTCGAACCACCCCTGCCGCACCTCCAAGGCATACCGCACAGGCTCCCCCGGGCTGATCAGTTGCAGGTCATTCGGCTCCATGCGCGCGATGCGCACAATCGTGCCGTCGTCCCTCATGAAAGCGATCGAGAGTGGCACAGCGGTGTCTTTCATCCAGAAGCTCGGTTCACAGGGTTCGGGGAAGACGAACAGCATGCCGTAGCCCGGCTCCAGGTCGGCGCGGGCCTGGAGTCCCCTCTGGCGCAGCTCCGGCGTGTCGGCAACCTCAGCCTTCACCAGCCAGCGGCCGATCCTCACAGGGACAACCCGGGCCTCAGACGGCCGGCCTGACGTGACAGGCTGGCGGCAGGATCGGCTCTGAAGCATCAGAAACCCGGCAAGCGCAAACACGATCAGGAACGTGATAAGGCTTCTCGTCCATGCCGGCTTCTGCTGCGTAGTCATATCTCTGCGCGTCCTTTCAGGGCAGGCCTCGACCCGCTGCCTACAAGATGTGACGAACAAGGCGCAGACGGCCCCCTCGCGCCCACGCTTCGAAGCATAGCAGCAGAGCCGCACCGACGCAACCCGCCGGGAGCGAGCCGTAGATGCCCCCGCGACGCCTGCCTTGGCTTTGACACATACCAGGGCTGCCTGTACCATGCCGTCCCTGACGGAGCGCCATGCCGTGCTTGGAGCAAGACGGGAGGAACACGATGAAATCCGCGTTGATGGTCTGGGGCGGCTGGGATGGACATCAGCCCAAGCAGTGCGTGGACATCCTCGCCCCCTTCCTGCGGGAACAGGGCTTCGACATCCAGATCGCAAACACCCTGGACGCCTACCTGGACCGCGACAGGATGATGTCGCTCAGCCTCATCGTTCCGGTCTGGACGATGGGCACGATCACGGGA
>CAYYNS010000317.1:0-2701 GCA_964473085.1 uncultured candidatus Brocadiaceae bacterium | reverse complement strand
TCCCAGCCCAGGGCTTCGCACACGCTGGTGGCGGTTGAGATGGGCTGGATGGTGGCGGCGAAGAAGGAGGCTGACATCAGGCCGATTGCGAACAGGGCGGCGCAGTAGCGGCCCGCGATGGGCTGCAGCCCCCTGGCCGCGTCGGCGGCTGTCTGGACCTCGACCTGTTCCCTGTGGAGGGTCGCTGCGCAGGCGAGCACGATGAAGTAGCAAACCACCATCACGACCACTGCGCCGATGATCGTGTCCAGGCGCGAGTAAGGATAGTGGCGCAGGGGCACGCCTTTCTCCACAACGCTCGCCTGCTGGTAGAACTGCATCCAGGGGGCGATGGTGGTGCCGACGATGCCGACCATCATGTAGAAGTAGGCGCCGTTCATCTCGATGCGCGGCAGGAGGCTACTGTGCAGGGCATCCCTCCAGTGCGGGCCGGCGAGGAACCCGGAGATGATGTAGGTGACGTAGAAGGCGCAGGCGAGGAAGAACCAGCGCTCCACGGAGCGATAAGTTCCCTTCACGACGAGGCGCCACAGGACGAACGCGCCGATGGGCACGACGACGTAGCGCGATAGGCCGAATATCTCGGAGCTGGCGGCGACCCCCGCGAAGTTAGAGATCACGTTGCCGATGTTGGTCAGCACCAGCGCTGCCATGAGGTAGAAAGAGGCCCTCAGGCCGTAGCGCTCGCGGATGAGCCCCGAGAGGCCCTTGCCCGTCACAACGCCCATGCGGTTGCACATCTCCTGCACCAGCACCAGCAGCAGGCAAGTGGGGGGCAGGAGCCACAGGAGCCGGTATCCGAACTGCGCCCCTGCAACGGAGTAGGTGGCGATGCCGCCCGCGTCGTTGTCAACGTTCGCGGTGATGATGCCGGGGCCGGCGACCATCGCGAACAGCGCAAGGCGCAGCCGCCAGCGTTTCCAGGTTTCCCTCATCGTGCGCCCGCTCCCTACTCCTTGAACAGCGGCGAGAGCTCTTCCAGCGCGCTGAGCAGGCGCACGGCGCCCAGGAAGACGCCCTGCTCATCCACCACTGGGATGGCGCGCAGGCCGTAGCGAACGAAGAGCCTGGCCACGTCCTTCATGGCGCTCTGGGGCGTGACCGTGATGAGGTTTGTGCTCATGAGGCTTTCCAGCGTTGCCTCAGGCGGGGCGCTGAGCAGTTCGCGGAAGCCCAGCACCCCCACCAGCCGCCGCTGCTCGTCCAGCACGTAGGTGTAGTTGAGCACGTCAGCCCGCTCAGCCACCGAGCGGATGTAGGCGAGCACCTCGTCGGCGTGCTGCTGGGGCCTTGCCTCGATGCAGAAGGTGGCCATCATGGCGCCGGCGGTCCTGTCCCTGTGAGCCAGGACGGTCTTGATGTCCTGCGCCGCCTCGCTCTCCATGTGACTCATGATGCGCTGGGCGTCGCTCAGGTGCAGGTCGCGCAGGACGGCGGCGGCCTCCTGGGCAGGCATCTCCTCCAGGATGTCCGCTGCCCTGTCCGGCTGCTCGCGGGAGATCAGGGCGCGCTGCATATCGTCGTCCACCTCCCCCAGCGCGTCGGCGGCGGTCTCCACAGAGAGCCTCTTCAGCAGCGCCCGACTCTCTTCGACGCCCAGTTGCTCCAGGATGTCAGCCAGGTCCGCCGGGTGTATCTCATCCAGGTGCGTGGGGGCGGCCGAGACGCGCACGTGTTCCGCGGAGCTGCCGGAGAAGATCAGCTCCACGTTGCGCCAGCTCACGAAACTGTCCTTGAGCGTGTAGTCCAGCAGCCAGCGCAGCAAGCTGCGCACGGGCTTCTCGACGCCCAGCCGCCTGAGCATCGCCCGTGTGCCGACCGCGGCGTGCCCAACCAGGAGCTGCCCCTCCGCATGGACCAGGTGGATGTCATTGACGCGCACCGCCCTGGCGCCAGAGACGTCCACCACCTGGTCGTCCAGCACGTCGCGGCGAAGCCAGAAGTCAACCTGCGGCGCGGCCTCAGCCGTCTTGCGCGCTACAACCTGGCGGGCCGACAGCTCTACGACGTCCGGCCAGAGGACGAACAGCTTGCCGCTGCCCGCCGTGCGGCGGGCAGCCTTCACCTCCAGGCAGGCCGTCAGCGGGCAGGGCATCCCCGTGTGGCGCGCCCCGATGTCGCTGACGCGCCCCGCCGGCCTGCGCTCGCCCTCCAGCCGGACCTTCGCTTTCAGCAGTTCCGACAGGAAGTAGCTCTTGAACGGCCTGCTCGGCCCGGGTGCGGCAGCCTGCACGGAACTCTGAGAACCAGGGACACTCACAGTTTTTCGCCCTCTGCTTTCTGCCGTGGCGCGCGAGGCGGCCGTTCGCACAGCGCAACCGCTGCCCCCAGGCCGATGATATTGTAGCGCTCAGGGGCAAGTCAAGGAGCGGACCAGTTCCGAGTCGTCCCAGGCGGCGGCTCAGGGCAGCAGGATGCGCTCCAGCGCCCTCAGGTCTTTCTCCTCTACGACGTGCGTGGCAGCCTGCGCGACCGATGGGTGTGACGGCCGGAAGGCCACGCCGAGCGCCGCCGCACGGAACATCTCGATGTCGGACGGGCTGTCGCCCACGGCGGCCACATTGCAGCGCTCCAGGCCGAGCCTGCGCATGAGGCCCCGCAGCAGGTCTCCCTTGCCGCCGTAGGGCACGCGGATCTCGATCTCGCCGGTGAGCAGGCCGTCAAGCACCCGGGCGCGGTTCGCGTAGAGGTGCGCCGCGCC
>CAYYNS010000316.1:0-2716 GCA_964473085.1 uncultured candidatus Brocadiaceae bacterium | reverse complement strand
TGCTGGACGCAAGGGCTGGCCAGACCGTGCAGGTGGACGCGGAACTGCCCGAGGGAGCTGACGTAAAGGAAAGCGCCCTTGCCGAGCTGGCCGGCGAGCCCGTCAAGCTGAATGTGGCGATCAAGGCCGTCTACAGGGAGAAGGTGCCCGAGATAGACGACCAGCTTGCCAGCAGGCTCAACCTCAAGGACGTCGAGGAGATACACGCCCTGGTCCGGCAGCGGCTCAAGGAACGCCTGGAAGCAGAGAAGAAGGAGGCCACGCGCTACGCCCTGATGGAGGCCGTCCTGGGCAACATAGCGGTGGACATGCCGGAGTCGCTGATCAAGAGGGCGACGGCGGACGAGCAGAAGAAGCTCATCGTGCGGGCGCTGCGGGCGGGCATGCCCAGAGACGAGGTGGAGAAGCTCACGCGCGAGACTGCTGAGCGCGCGAGAGAGGTTGCAGTGCGCAACCTCAAGGCGGCCTTCCTGTTGCGACAGATCGCGGACAGGGAACGCATCTACGTCCTCGACCCGGAGGTGCAGGAACAGGTGCGTGCCTTCGCCGCGCGACAGGGCTGGACTGAGAGCCGTGCCCAGCGCTACTTTGAAGAGAACGACCTGATGCAGCCCCTGCGCTGGGACATGAGGGAGGAAAAGACCTTGCAGTTCCTGGTCGAGAACGCGAAACTGGAGGAGGTTGACCCGGCGGAGTTCGCCCGCCTGCTGCGCGAGTCCCGACAACACGCGCAGGCCACGCCTGGCCAGCAGTAACAGTGCAAGAGCGGTAGAGGGCCCGTGTGCTATGAGAAACAGACCGAATCCTGAGCTTCTGGAAGAGCTTCAGAACGACTGGGACGCCTATGGCAGCGCCGTCATCCCGATGGTGGTGAAGAAGACCGCGCATGGGGAGCGGGGCTACGACATCTTCTCCCGGCTGCTGGAAGACCGCATCATCTTCATCGGATCTGTGGTCAACGACATGGTCGCCAACATGGTGATCGCCCAGATGCTGTATTTGCAGAATGAGAATAAGAACGAGGACATTCACCTTTACATCCACTCGATGGGCGGGTGGGTGACAAGTGGACTGGCGATCTACGACACGATGCAGCTTGTGCATCCGGACATCGCAACCTACGTCGTTGGCGAGGCTTACAGCATGTCGGCCGTGCTGCTGGCGGGCGGCGCCAAGGGCAAGCGTTTCGCCCTGCCGCACGCGCGCGTCATGCTCCACCAGCCATGGGGAGGCATGGAGGGAACAGCCGCCGACATCAGCATCCACGCCGACGAGATGGTCAAGCTGGAGAACTGGATCAACCAGATCCTGGCCCGCCATACCGGCCAACCCGTCGAACGCATCGCCGAGGACACCGACCGGGAATTCTACATGTCGGCAGAAGAGGCGAAGGCGTACGGCATTGTGGACGAGATCCTCAGCGGCCCGCAGAAGGACTAAAAAACCAAGCGCGGAACGTAAGCCGTCAGCACTCAGGCAGTCTCTGGTCCCGTTGAAAGTCACGAGGGAGCTCAAAGATGCCCGGCAACCACACTGACCACGCGGGTCACAAAGAAGCCTGTTCATTCTGTGGGAAGAGCTACGACGACGCGCGCCGCCTGATCCGGGGCAGCCATAACACCTTCATCTGCGACGAATGCGTGGAGCTGTGCCACTCCATCATCCGCCAGGAAGCACTCTACGAGCCACAGCCCAAGCGCCTCCAGCGTATCCCCGCCCCCGTCGAGATCAAAGAGGCCCTCGACCAGTACGTCATCGGCCAGGAACAGGCAAAGATGATGGTGGCCGTGGCCGTCCACACACACTACCAGCGCATCACGCACCAGGTGGTTGATGACGTGGAGCTGGACAAGAGCAACATGCTCCTGATCGGGCCTTCAGGCTCCGGCAAGACGCTGATCGCCCGCGTGCTGGCGCGCACGCTGGACGTGCCCTTCGCCATCGCCGACGCCACCACGCTGACCGAGGCGGGCTACGTGGGCGAGGACGTCGAAAACGTCCTCTTGAAGCTCGTCCAGGCCGCCGACTGGGACGTCCAGAGGGCCCAGCAAGGCATCGTCTACATTGACGAGATAGACAAGACCCACAAGACCTACATGAACGTCAGCATCACCCGCGACGTCGGCGGCGAGGGCGTGCAACAGGCGCTGCTGAAAATGCTGGAGGGCACCATCTCGAACGTCCCCACTCACGCCGGCCGCAAGCACCCCGAGGAGCAGTATATCCAGGTTGACACCACCAACATCCTGTTCATCTGTGGCGGCACGTTCGGCGGCGTCGAAGAGATCATCCGCAAGCGCCTCAACCAGCGCCAGATCGGCTTCGCGCGAAGCGAAGGCAGCTCGGACGACGAGCTGGAAGACCTCGGAAACGCGCTCAAACAGATTACGGATGACGACCTGATCCGCTACGGCATGATCCCGGAACTGGTCGGCCGTCTGCCCGTCATCGCACCGCTCATGCCCCTGCGGGAAGACGAACTGGTAAGGGTGCTGCTGGAGCCGCGCAACGCGCTCATACGCCAGTATCAGAAGTTCTTCGAGCTTGAAGGGGCGCGCCTCGACTTCACGGAGGATGCCCTGGTCGAGATCGCCCGGCTGGCCGTCAAGAAGGGCACCGGCGCCAGGGGCCTGCGCTCCGTGCTGGAGCAGATCATGCTGGAGCCGCTCTTCCACCTGCCCTCCCGCCCAAAGGGCCACACCTATGTCGTCAGGCC
>CAYYNS010000315.1:0-2734 GCA_964473085.1 uncultured candidatus Brocadiaceae bacterium | reverse complement strand
TCCGCCCGCGATGGCATGACGACAAGATCGCAGGCGGCATAGTAGAGTGGCATGCTGCTGGTGCGCTCGCGGACGCTCACAGCGTCGCCCAGCGAGCGGAGGGCGAGCTGCTGGCTGACCCATCCCCCAAGCGGCCCCTCCCCCACGATCACGATCTGCAGGCCGGGCAGGCGGCCCTCTAGGAGGGCGGCCGCATCAAGCAGCACGTCCAGGCCCTTCTGCCAGCGGAACCTGCCGGCAAACAGTGCCACGCGCGCCGCCTCGTCCAGGCCGAGCGCCCGACGCGCCTCGCTACTGGTAGGCCCCGACATCTCCTCGGGAACGACCCCGTTCGGCACGATCACGGCCCGGTCGGCGCCCGCAAGGCCAGCCTCCAGAAGGAGGTTGAGCTGATAGTTGCTCAGCAGCACGAACAGGTCCGTCCAGCGTGCTGCCATCCTTTCGAGGGCAAGGTAGGCGGCCCGCGCCGCGCCGCCCAGGTGGGAGAAGGGGAAGACGTGGGGCGTGTGGACGGTGCGCGCGCCGGTCAGCCTGCCGGCCAGCCGGCCGATGAATCCGGCCTTGGCGCAGTGCGTGTGGACGACCGCGAAGTGCTCGCGCCAGCACAGCGCCAGCAGGCGCCGGAAGGCCCCAAGGTCCGCCAGGGGATGCGGCTCCCGTCGCATCGGTACCTCATGCACTCGCCAGCCGGCGGCCTCCCAGCGGCGGAACTCGCCGCGCACGTACGGCGCCCGCCGTGCCGATAGCGCCAGGTGGATGTCAAACTCCCTGCGGTCGGCGAACCGCAGCAGGTAGTCCAGGTGCCGCAGCGTCCCCCCCACGACACCCTCCATTACGATCAGGACCTTTATGCGGCTGTCACGGCTCACCGGCAGGTTCCTGCGCGGGGTGCACGACGGCGAGGCGATCTCATCTTGAAGCTTCTGATCCACTCTGACACAGCCCGCCGTTCACCGGCCAAAGACCTCCCTGCAGACCCGCAGGAAGTTCCCTCCGAGGATCCCTTTTCATTTCTTCGCCCTCAAAAGTGAGGACGGGTCGGTCTGTAACCTACTTGAAGTTCTCTTTCTCGATTTCCCGTACCCTGGTGAAACCGGCGGCCTGGACGCGGCGGCGTTCCTCGCTGAAGCCTTCCCCGATCCGTGCGTTCAGGTAGGCATCTACGATGTCGAACGCCTGCAACCTGCCGACGACCCATCCTCCCAGACAGAGGATATTTGCCCGGTTCACCACGTAATGCAGGCGTGCTGTCGTGGCGGATTCGGCCACGCCGGCGTAAATGCCCTTGAATTTGTTGGCGATGATACACACGCCCATGCCCGTGCCACATGCCAAGATTCCCCGTTCGGCTTCCCCCTTCAGCACGGCCTTTGCTACTCGCGGCACGATCTCATAGAAAACGAGCGGTTTATCCGGGCTCTGCATGCCGAGGTCAACTACCTCATGCCCCCGCTCAAGCAGATGCTGCTTCACTTCCTGCATCAGCGGGAAGGAGCACACCTCACAAGCGAATGCGATTCTCATTCAGCGCCTCCTGATGTGGTCGTCCTTCGACGAACGCCGCCGATGACCGGGTGCAACCTCCGGCACAGGTTTCTCAAACCAACTCCGCATCACTCCGCAGAAGCGTCATCCTCTGGAGGATGCTCTGGCGAATGCCACCGGGTTGCAGACCGTGTCTCTCGAGCAGTTCATCGGCGAAGCCCGATTCACCGAAGCAATCGCGCACGCCAAGTCGCAGCAGTGGAGCAGCGGGCCGCGTTTCGGCCAGGCATTCCGCCACCGCGCTGCCAAGCCCCCCAATGATGCTGTGCTCCTCGGCGGTCACAATCAGCCCGGCTTTGGCCGCCGCTTCCCTGACCATGGTCTCATCCAGGGGCTTAATCGTTGAGACATTGATCACACCTACATCCACCCCGTCGCGCGAAAGCTCATCAGCGGCCTTGAGCGCCTTCGACACGATGTGGCCGGTGGCCAAGATCACGACCTCGTCACCCACACGCAGTCGCGTCGCCTTACCAATGGCAAAGCGGTAATGGTTGTTGAATAGGCGCGGGACCGGGTAGCGCCCCAACCGCATGTAGACTGGGCCCGGCCAGTCGGCAAGCGCAAAGGTCGCTTGCCGTGTCTCCACGTCATCGGCCGGCGAGACCACCACCATGTTGGGCAGGCTGCGCATAAGCGAGATGTCCTCGAGCGATTGGTGGGTGGCGCCGTCCGGCCCCTGCGTCAGGCCGCTGCTTGACCCGATCAGTTTGACCGGCAGTGCGGGATAGGCGATCTGGGTGCGAATGGGTATGTAGCACATGCCGGTGACGAACACGGCGAAGCTGTTGCAGTAGGGAATAAGGCCTGAAGCCGCCATGCCCGCGGCGGTACTGACCATGTCGGCCTCTGAAATGCCGACGTCAATGAAGCGTTCGGGAAACGCATCACGGAACAGCAGAGTGCGGGTGGACTTGTAGAGATCGGCATCGAGCACGACAACCTCCGGCCGCTGTTTGCCGAGTTCGAGCAAGGCTTCGCCATAGGCAAAACGGGT
This sequence comes from uncultured candidatus Brocadiaceae bacterium, assembly GCA_964473085.1. Lineage (GTDB taxonomy): Bacteria > Planctomycetota > Brocadiia > SM23-32 > SM23-32 > CAYYNS01. Next base: position 192 of record CAYYNS010000315.1, on the reverse strand, counting down.
TTCCGTGCACGCTGACAAGTTATTGGGCCTCCAGTTGTGCAAGGCCGGTCCTGGTCTCGTCAAGGGCTTGCTGGAATTGTTCCTCGGTAGAGGGCTATTGTGAAAGCCGGCCTGTCCTTCCATGAATGGCTTTCTGGGCTATCATCTCTCGCCCCTCACGGGGCTGAAGACCAGAAGGCCGTTTTCAGAACG
>CAYYNS010000314.1:0-2738 GCA_964473085.1 uncultured candidatus Brocadiaceae bacterium | reverse complement strand
GCAGCGGGCGCAATCTGCCTCGCGGGCGCATCGCTCACCGTGCGGATGTTCTCCCCCTTCCTTGTGACGACCCTCATCGTGTTCGCCGCCACGGTCACGCTCGTGATACACGACCACCGGCCCGCGGGCACCCAGGTCACCGAAAGGTGAGCCTGAGCACGAACGCCTCCCACCTGCTCAGGAAGGCCTCCATGTCCTCCTCACCGAGCACTTTCTTGAGCGTCTGGTAGCCGGTGGGGTCGTGCTGGCGGCCGGCGCGAAGTTCGTGGTAGAACCGCACCAGCAGTCCTTGCTCCTGCAGGTAGTAGCAGAGGTAGCGCGCCTGAGCGTAGTGCAGTCCGGAATGGCGCCCATAGAACTCGCCCTCACTCAAGCGGGTAAGGTCCTCGAAGGAAAGCACCGCCCGCCTGCGGATCGCATCTTGAAGGCCCTTCAGGCGCCAGTTGGTCAGGCCCACTATGTGCCCGTCCCGCTCGCCGCTCTGCTCGTAGAGCGAGGCCAGCCCCTCGTTGAGCCAGGGGGGGCAGCCCTGGAAGTTGGAGGCGATAAAAGGATGGACGATCTCGTGCACCAGCGTGCCGCCGCCCGTGGCGATGTTCATCACCAGCGCCCCCTCGGAGCGCAGCGCGTAGCCAAACGGGGTCTCCGGGGAGCGCCCGAAGACCTCGCGGGACCACTTACGGTAGCTTGCGTCGTCCCTGAGCAGCCAGATGTCAATGATCCTGTCGGGATCCCGCTCGAAGTAGTCCCGCTTGAGCCTGTCCACCGCCCACTTGACCGTCCGTTCAGCACGCAGGCCGACGGTTTCGGGCGGCTCGTCCCCGATCACTACGAACGGCGGCTGCACGACAACCGCAAACCCCGTGGGCAGCTTCGCCCGGAGCGCCTTGACATGCGTCTCGAAGTCAGCCTCTGTGAAACCACGCGGTGGCCCCGGCGCCTCCTCCACGCCTGCCAGCTCGCCTCCGGCGGGCCAGGCGGCCTCGCCCTGATCGGGCGGCCCCTGTCGCTCGCCACAGCACAACACTGCGCAAGCGACAGCCAGGAGGAACCCGCCTGCTGCAGCCCTACGCGTCCATCCCCTGACTGTCATGCCGATTACTCCTGGGCGCAAAACTCCTCTTTTACAGCATTCTCACCCCGCTACGAGGCGGTGTCAACCCTGCATTGCAAAACTGGCACGGCGGCTGTACCCTTTCCCGCGGCGCTCTGGGCACACCCGCGGCGCCATCGAGCTGACCCCCGCGGCCTTTCCAGGAGGGCGCATCCTGATGGTCATGAGAGGCTCTAACTCGCTGCGGCCGCAGATGCCCGGTCACAAGTGTTACTGCGTCTCAAGCGACGGCGGCTGCCACTGGCGCCCTCCCGAGCCGTGGGCCTACGCGGGGGGAGAGTGCTTCTTCTGGCCGAGCTCGGTCTCCACGTTGCTCGCGCACTCAAGCGGGCGCACGTTCCGGATCGGCAACATCACGCCGCGCAACACCGACGGCAACGCGCCCCGCTACCCGCTGGTGATCGCCGAGGTGGACCCCGGCAGCCTGATGCTCATCAAAGACTCCGCCACGGTCATCGAGGACCGCCGGCCGGAAGACCACCCGGACATCCAGTTCTCCAACTTTCAGGCGCACGAGGACCGCCAGACTGGGGAGGTGGTTGTGTACCTGCCCTTCTTCTACCCCACGCGCGAAGGATGGACAGGCAGTCTCTACCGATACCGCGTTGCAACCTGATGGGCGACGAGCACACGCCAGTGCGGCTGCAGAGACGAGTTGTATCTGCTGCAGCGCTCGCCTGCACGCTCGGCCTCCTTGCGCTCTGGGCTGCCTGGAGCGCCTACAGGATCGCCCTCATCCGCACGCTGCCCGCTTACGAACACGCCTCTGACATAGGCCTGTTCTACAGCGAGTCAGCAACGCACTACCGCTACTACCGGATGATCGCCGATCCGGTGGTGCCCTGGCGCACCATTGTTGGGACGCTCAGGCACGACACTGACATCCAGTACCCGGAAGGAATCGTGGTCCTGCGTGAGTTGCCCTTCGGTATGGAGCTTTTCTATGGCGTGCTGCGCCGTTGGTTCGCCGCTGGCGTGCCTGCACACATCTTCCTCCTTCACGCAATTGCAGTCTTTACAGGCCTGTCGCTCTTGATGGTGTTCTGGATGGTGCGGCGCCTGACGGGCTCCAGCGCCTGGGGCCTGGCCGGGGCAACTCTATACGCCACTGTGAGCTGGTCCTTCATGCGCAACGTGCGGGGCAGCTTCCTTTACGAGGATTTTGCGATGCCTTTCCTGCTCGGCGCAATCGCCCTCTGGCTGCCGCCCGGCGCTGGCCGGCGCCGCGCTCCGCTTGCCGAGGGACTCTTCGCGGGCGTCCTTGCCGGCTGCGCGGCGGCGTTCTGGCATATCTCTCAGTACCCGCTTGCCTTAGCTGCGGCGCTGCTCTCACTGCGCGTTGCCTTCGTCGAGGATGAGAGGCCGGAGCGCCTGTTCTCGCGCGGCGTGCTGGTGGGCTTCGCCGCGGCGGCGCTGGCGTTCCCGATGCTGCGCGCGAAGGTCTACCTGCTCTCGCTGCCCATGGCGGGGATTGTCGTGTGGGCGCTGGCAGGGCTGAGTGGGGGGCCGAGGCCCCGCCGGATGCCGACGCGCCTCGCCCTGTGGGCGACGAGCCTGGCGGCGGTCGTCGCGCTGTTTATCTGGCTCAATCCCCGCAGCAAGGACTACTCGCATGTAATGGAGT
>CAYYNS010000313.1:0-2754 GCA_964473085.1 uncultured candidatus Brocadiaceae bacterium | reverse complement strand
ATGTCGAAACGCGGATCGTGTCCACTCTTGGCCACCTTGATGGCAACCGCGTTGCCCGAGGCTATCTTGCCCCCGCGCCGCAGCGTGGCATCCGTGCCATCCATCCCCTCCACCGCCACGATGGCCCGGTCCTTGACCACGATCGTCTGGCCGATCTGGAGGGCAGCGAGCTGCTTGGCAAGAGGCCATCCGAAGCAGATATCGGCCCACTCGCGCGCGGTAGGCAGACGAGGCGTGAGGCAGCCACGCGGAGCAAGAAGCTCCGGACAGTAAAGGACCGAACTCTCGATCTTGATGCCCTCATTCTCGAACTCTTCCGCGAGGTGCTGGAGCACAGTGTGGTCCTCGCGCGAACGCAGCATCTTGCTGTGCCACATCTTCACCGAGCGCAGGTCCGGAAAGAAACTGACCGGGTGGCGATACATGTTGGGCTTGCGGATGCTCCCGCACATAACGGCATGCTGAACGCCTGCCCGCTTGAAGATCCGGATCCACTTGCCGAGCTTGGCCACATTGGTCCAGTGGATTTGGTCCACGTAGCGGGCCAGTTCCGGACCCGCATCCCCCTTCAGTGCAATAGCCACTATTCGCATGCCGCGAGCCCGCGCGCTCCGGGCAAAGCAGATCGGCAATAGCCCACCGCCTGCCAGCATGCCGACCACACCTTCAGGAGCCGACGCCGGAGCGCTCGGGTTCTGCCCCACGACCTATCTCCTCAACTGCCCGTCTCCGACGACCACCCACTTGTAGGTGGTCAGCTCTTCCAGGCCCATCGGCCCGCGGGCGTGCAGCTTGTCAGTGCTGATGCCGACCTCAGCGCCCAGGCCGAACTCGCCGCCGTCCGACATTCGGGTTGAAGCGTTCACACAGACCGCCGCCGAGTCCACGCGGTCGCAGAAAAGCTGCGCGTTGCGCTGGCTCTCGGTCACGATCGCATCAGTATGGTGCGAACCGTACGTGTTGATGTGATCAATCGCCTCGTGAACGTCCCTCACCACGCGCACGGACAGGATGAGGCCCAGGTACTCCGTGCGCCAGTCCTGCTCAGTAGCCGCCTTCGCCTCGGGGAGAATCTGGCGAGTGCGCTCGCACCCCCGCAACTCCACCCCTCGTTCCCTGAAAATGGGTCCAATTCTCCCCAGGAACTCCCCCGCAACGCCCTCGTGCACGAGCATGCACTCCATGGCGTTGCAGACAGCGGGGCGCTGGCATTTGGCGTTCTCGCAAATCCTAACGGCCATCTCCAGGTCGCAGCCGGCGTCCACAAACGTGTGGCATATCCCCTCATAATGCTTTATGACCGGCACCGTTGCGGTCCCGACCACGGCGCGGATCAGGCTCTTGCCGCCTCGGGGGATGACCAGGTCCACGTAGCCCTCGGCCGTAAGCAGCTCCGTGACCGCCGTCCGATCGGGCGTCTCGATGATCTGAATGGCCTTCGGATCAATCTTGCTGCCTTCCAGCGCACGGGCAAGCTGACGCTGAATGGCGATGTTCGACTGCAGGGCCTCTTTGCCACCACGCAGGATCAGCGCGTTGCCACTTTTCAGACACAGACAGGCTGCATCGGCCGTGACGTTCGGCCGCGATTCGTAGATGACGGCTATCACACCGATCGGCACACGCACCTTGCGAATGCGCAGCCCATTGCGGGCTGTCCACCCCGCTATCACGTCCCCGACGGGGTCCCTGAGCGCGGCCACAGCGCGGATGGCGGCGGCCATCTCCGCGATGCGCCTGTCATTGAGCTCCAGCCGGTCGAGCATCGCGGCTGACAAGCCGGCCTTCTTCCCCGCCTCCAGGTCCAGAGCGTTGCGGTCCTTAAGTTCCTTTGAAGCTTCGAGCAGATTGCACGCCATCGCCTCTAGCACCGCGTTTTTCTGTTCAGTCGTTGCCCTGGCAACACTCTCAGCGGCCTTGCTGGCGAACCGGACCACATCTCTGACATAAGCCTTGACATCCATCAGGTATGCACCTCGGAGAACGGTCGGGAAGAAGCGACGGTCGCGCACATATGATACTGCATTGACAGGTAGCACAGAAGCAACGCCTGAGCCGGGGAGTGGCGCTCAGGCGTCCACTACGCGCCCGCGCCGCAACGCGGAGAAGCCTTCCAGAATCCCCAAAACAACAACCGACAGGAGGAACACGCCCGCAGGCATCACCAACAGATACCCTCCACGCCCCAGAAGCCGTTCCCACCAGGCCTCCGGGCACGGAATGGACCCCACAATGGCCGGAGGAGCCGGCTTCCGCTCAAAGGATAGCGATACCTCGCCAGGCGCCGCAAACCCATATTCTTCGCGCGCCACTCGCTCGATCGCCGCTGGTTCACTCAGCAGCCACCGACGCTCATCCCACAAGGCCGCATGCCGGAGCTGCAGGGCACGCAACTCTGGGCGCAGCGCCGCCTCGCGCGCTTTCAGTTCGCTGAGCTCAGCCTGGCCCCGCGCAAGCACGACGCTAAAGACAACTGCCGCAAGCGTGGCCGCCACAAGCGGGACCCAGAACGACCGAGGAGACGGAAAACGCACGGCTTTTCCTCCTTCGTCCCCTTCCTCATAGCCATCCATCATCATGCTACAGGCTCATGACCCCGCATGTCAATCCCGGCGATGGCTTGACAGAAGGTGGCCGGTTCAGCAAGACTTCTGCCTGGTCGCACCGGTGCGTCTGGATGCTTGCGGGCAAATCTCTGGGGACAGCATGCGGATTCCGCTTGCCAGCTACGGCCTGCCCGAGATGGCAGTGGGC
>CAYYNS010000312.1:0-2755 GCA_964473085.1 uncultured candidatus Brocadiaceae bacterium | reverse complement strand
AGAGCTGGCCGCCGGCCTGATCGTCAACACGCACCTGGCGGACGTCAAGAACCGCCTCCACAAGCACCTGGTGCCGGGGCAGGGAGAGGTGGACTTCAAGGCCGTCTTCGCCCACCTGGAGCAGGCCGGTTACCAGGGCTACCTGACGTGGGACCTGTATCCCTATGCTGACGAGTCGGACTACGCGGCGGGCGCCACCATGGACTTCCTGCGGAAGCTCGGCCGCGCCCAGGCTGCCTCCGCCTGACGCCCCATGCCGGCGGCTGGCGCAGTCATCCCCGCGTGCAACGCTCGCGATCCTCCTGGGCCGGTAGCGCGGCGGCCGCTAGAATCCAGCCTCCTTGAGCAGCGCGGCCGGCCGCACCAGCTTGCTGGTCTCCATGCTCGCGTTGACCGCCAGCGTGAGGGCCAGCGTGCGAAGGCCGTCCTCGTAAGGGGACTGGATGCCGGATGCGTCCCCTGTCTCGACGGCCGACAGGAACGTGTGGTCGAGCCTGGCCATGGCCGGGCCGAGAGCGCCACTGTGAACGCGCTCGTCCACGCCCTCGGGCGTGTGTATCTTGAGCGACCCGTAGGTGAGCTCAACGGTGAAGTCGCGCCCGTCGAACCTGAGGCCGACGTGGGGCGCGCCGCCTTCCGTCAGCACGCAGGCGCTACAGATGTGCCCGACGGCGCCCGACCTGAACTCAAGGAGCGCAACGCTCGCGTCCTCGATGTCGTAGCCCTCGACATCCTTCATCACGCCGCTGGAGCCGAAGGCGCAGACCTGCTCGACCTCGCCGGCAAGGCGGCGGGCCAGGTCAAAGATGTGGGTTGTCTGTTCGACGGCCTGGCCTCCGGAGAGGGCTTTCTTGCGCCACCACCGCACGCCGGGCATGCCGCCGACAAACCAGCCCTCTACCAGGCTGATAGAGCGGTCGGACAGAAAGCCCGCCGCTGCAGCGACCTGCGGCGCGTAGCGCACCTGGTAGCCGACGCTGGTGACAAGCTTTTTCTTGTGGACCATCTTCGCCACGCGCACGGCCGCCTTGAGGTCGAGGTGGACCGGCTTTTCGACGCAGAACGGAATGCTGCGCCTGGCGAGCTCAAGCTCGATGGTCCCGTGCGCGCCGGGCGGCAGGCAGACATAGGCGGCGTCGAGCCGCTCGGCGTCGAGCATCTCCTTATAGTCCGAGTATGCGTTGGCGCCCCACTTGGCTGCCGCCTCCTGGAGCCGCCGCTCGTCCAGGTCGCACACGGCGGCGATCACCGTGTCGGTGCGCCCGGCCACGTTTGGCAGATGCGCGCCTGCAATCCCGCCCACGCCGATGCATCCCACTCTCAGTGCCATCTGTGCTGGTCCTTCCAACCAGGGGTCTTGAGGAATGCGGGGTGATTCTAACTTGTCACGGGCAGGCCGTCCAACATCAAGCGCACAGTGCGGGGGACTTGCAAAGCCCCGCACTTGCCGCTATAGGTTACAGGTGTGCGCTCGCAAATCCCGTAGGGGGCGCTAATCCGAGCTGGGGGAGATGCGATGTCCTGGCCTCTGGTCGCTGTGTTCAGGCTGCTGGTGGCCGCCCTTTGCGGGGCGGTCATAGGCTGGGAGCGCGAGGTCCATGAGAAGGGGGCAGGCCTGCGCACCCACATGCTCATGTCGGTCGGAGCCTGCCTGTTCGCCCTGATTGCGCTGGGGATGCACCGGGACTTCCCCAGCGGCGACGTGCTGCGCGTGCTCCAGGGGATGCTGCTGGGTGTGAGCTTCCTGGCGGCCGGGGTGATCTTCATGCGCCGCGGCTCGATCCACGGGCTGACCACGGCGGCTGGGCTGTGGGTGCTCACCGGGATCGGGCTTGCAGCGGGGCTGGGCTACTACTTTTTGGCGGCCTGCGCAACCCTGCTGGCAGCGGCGACCATCGCCTGGCTGAAGCGCTTCGAGAAATACCTCCACCGCGGCCCCGAGACGCCCGGACCACACGGGAGCCAGTAGCCCTGGTTCCACGCGAGGCTCCCACATTGACAGGGCGATACCCTCCACGTATATTGGGGCCCGAGCCCGTCATTTTGAGGGAGGGTCGGGGTTGCCCGAGATTGACCGACTGCTGGAGTTCCTCAACAAGCAGGGCGGCTCGGACCTGCACCTGTCGGCATATGCCCGGCCGATGATCCGGCTCCACGGGACGATGCTGCCGCTGAAGGCGGACCCGTTGCTGCCGGCGCAGACGGAGCGGACCTTCGCTGAGATCATGCCGCCGATGAACAGGGAGGAGTTCGAGCGCATCAGCGACACGGATTTCGCCTACGATCTGCCGGGCGTGGCGCGGTTCCGGGTGAACGTGTTCCGCGACCTGCACGGCGTCTCGGGGGTGCTGAGGCTGGTCCCCAACAAGATCGCGACGCCGGAGGAGCTGGGGCTGCCGGAGTCGCTCAAGAAGTTCTGCGAACTGCCCAAGGGTCTGGTGCTGGTGACCGGCCCGACCGGCTGCGGCAAGTCCACAACGCTGGCAACACTGGTTGACATCGTGAACCGCACCCGCCGGGACCACATCATCACGATCGAGGACCCCATCGAGTTCATCCACGAGAACAAGCTCTGCCTGGTCAACCAGCGCGAGGTGCACTCGCACACCGAGTCGTTTTCCCGGGCCCTGCGGGCCACCCTGCGGGAAGACCCCGACGTGGTGCTGATCGGCGAGATGCGCGACCTGGAGACCACCCACATCGCCATCGAGACGGCGGAGACGGGCCACCTTGTGTTCGCCACCCTCCACACCAC
>CAYYNS010000311.1:325-2773 GCA_964473085.1 uncultured candidatus Brocadiaceae bacterium | reverse complement strand
CCTTGCTCCTCGCCTCTGCAATGACGGGCTACTTCTTCCACCGGGTCTCGGGCGTCGATTTGACCACCGCCCTGCTTGGCTCTGTGCCCGGGGCCATGGAGGCGGTCACCGCCGCCGCCTACAGCCTTGGGGCAGACGGGGCCCTGGTGGCGGCCATGCACCTGGTGCGGTTTTTGATTGCCGCCCTGGCGGGCCCGTGGATTGCGGCGCGGCTCATCCGCCGCTTCGCACGGCGGACGGCGGACCAGGTGGCGACAAACACGACCAGATAGAAGCAAAGAGTGAAGAGTCCGCTCAGGCCGAGGCCAAGCAGCAACGCGGGCAGGCGCCCTGCGGCCTATCCGCTCACCTATTGTCAAGGTCGGAGGGGATGGCGCAGGCGTTGGAAACCGTCAGGGTGAGCACAGCCGGCCGGCCGCCTGCGGAGCCTGCGGCGAAGAGGCGCTGTACGGCGTCCCACACAGCCTGTTCCTCGCCCCAGAGGAGGGTGCTCATCGGGCCCACCTGCATCTTGACCGGGCTCTTCGACAGATCTTCCAGCGCGGCCTGAATGGCCTCGCCGTAGCCGTCAGCGCCCAGAGGGTAGAGGGAGACCTGGCAGCTTATCAATGCTTGTCACTCCTTGGGCTTGTTCCAGCGAGCGACCAGAAACCCGGGGGCTCCGCCGCGTCGGTGCAGTTCTTCGTCGAGCCTCAGTGCGGCCTCAAGGGTGACAGGCTGGTCCTGGGGGGTCAGGTAGAGGCCGCCCTGGATGTGGGCCGGAGCGGGCGACAGCAGTGGGGCCAGGTCCTGCCGGCCGAAGAGATGGGCCTGAGAAAAGACGGGGTCACCGGCCTCCGCCGCCTGACGGTAGACCTCGCCCCAGGCGGAGTCCCGATGGATGACGCCCACCACGAGCCGTCCGCCCGGCCGCAGGGTCCGCCACGCCTCGCGCAGAGCCTGTGCCGGTTCGGGAAAGAACTCCAGGGCCGTAAGAACGGTCACCAGATCAAAGCTTTCAGACGGGAAGGGGAGATGGGAGGCATCGCCCTGCAGGAAACGGCAGCGCCTCAGCCCCTCGGCGGCCGCCTTTTTCTCAGCTGCCGCCAGCATGCCCGGGGACACGTCCACTCCGGTCACGTTCAAGCCCAGACGCGCCAGCTGCAGTGAGAGCTGTCCGGTGTCGGCTCCCAGATCGAGTGCATCCTCGCCCGGCTGGGGCTCTGCCGCCGCAAGCATCAGGGCCTTCTCGATTCGGTCCGCGGCTCCGCCCAGAGGGGTGTCGTACCAGCGGTCATACTCGCGGGAGGCCTCATTGAAGGCCTCTCTTATCTTATCCACGCAGGGCTTCTCCCTTCAGCTTCGGCAGGGCCCGCCGGTGCACGCCGGCGGGTGTAGACAGAGACCAGCGTGCCCGCAGGGGCAAAATTGGCGAAGAACCAGATGCCAGAGAGGGAGTGGAAGAGGAAGCGGCGTGAGCGCTTGTGGATAGTCTTTGGGGGCGCCGCAGCGCCCTTATTATTCCCTGTCCGGCAAGGCAGTGTCCCAGGCGAAGAGCAGGACCCCGAAGATGATGAGCAGCCCGCCGGTGACCACCCTGATGTTCAGCGACTCCCCCAACAGGAGCAGCGCTCCGACCACGCCCCAGAAGGTCGACGTGGACGCCATCAGGCCGGTGCGTCCGGCGCCGATGTGCCGCATCGCCACGTAGAAGAGGGCGAGCGATAGCCCAAGTGAGAAGGCACCGCTGGCGACGATGCCGGGGACCACGCGCCACGGGACGGCCAGCGGCTGTCCAAAAAACAGGGCCAGCACCCCCATGACGACGCCCGCCGCAAGTGCTTTGAGTGAGACGTTTGCACTCCAACCCTCCCCGTCTGACGACTACGTAGACTTCGTCTCAAGCGGGAGGGGCCCCTTCATCCTAACGTGTCACGGGGAGTCCCGGTCACGGCGGGTTTGCAGGCATGGTGGCCATTCTGCTGGTGCTGGCCCTGCTGGCAGGTGGGGCCGTGCTCGCGAAAAGGACCCCTGCTGGGCAGGGGTCCTTTCGGTATGAGGGCTCGTGACAGGAGGAGGTGATGGTGGACTAGTTGGCTGCCGTAATCGTCAACATACCCTGCTGGCCAAGTTGAGCGTGGCCGGGGATGTCGCAGAAATAGGTGTATGTGCCTGCTTTGTCGGCGTTCAGCTCCACCGTCTTGGAAGCGCCAGGGGCGAGGTTCTCCAGGTGCAGGCCCAGGGCGGGAATCACGAAGTGGTGCGGGGAGTCGCCATCGTTGCGGACGGTGAGCACCAGGCGGCTGCCGGCCGGAACGGTCAGGGTGGCCGGATCCATCTTCCACTCCTTAATGGCTACCGAGGCTTCAACGCGTTTGGCATCAGGCCGGGCAGGTTCCTGGGGAATCTGATCGATTTCAGACCCGCTGTAGCTGCCGCCCCACATCGCGTTGTGCATCTGGGTCATCC
>CAYYNS010000311.1:0-315 GCA_964473085.1 uncultured candidatus Brocadiaceae bacterium | reverse complement strand
GCCTGAGATCCGGGCGCAGCAGATACGGGAAAGCGGGAGAACAACGCGCCTCCAACCAAAACCAGGGTCACGGCCCCGCCAACGATCCACCAGCGATATTTGCGTTCCATTCTTGTAGCCGTCCTTTCGTTTGCTGGTACGGCTCTCGCCGTTCGTTATTTTGAGCATACCCCATGAACGTGGCGAACGTTTGAAGTGGACGTGGAGGTTTGTTGGAGAAGCGGACTGGGCAGGTCATCAGGCCTCGCTGGGGCCGTCCGACCGGCATGCGGAGCCCCTGCTGTTCCCGACGGAACAGCAGGCGCAGGGCGAAGG
>CAYYNS010000310.1:1165-2810 GCA_964473085.1 uncultured candidatus Brocadiaceae bacterium | reverse complement strand
GCGGGTCCGGCGACCTACACCGGTGCGGCTCCGGGAGAGGTGCGCGTGCGCAACGTGACGGCTGACTCGTTCCAGATACGCTTCCAGGAGTGGGACTACCTGGACGGCTGGCATTGCTACGAGCAGATTCACTGGTGGGTGATCGAGCGGGGTGTCTGGGACGCGGGCAGCGGCGACATATGGATCGCCGACAAGTTCCCGACCGAAAATGCGAACGTCTACAGTCCTAGCTGGGTGACGCTGCCGCTGGCCCTGGATGGCGTGGACCTCGTGCTCGCGACTCAGCAGACGGCCAACGGGTCGTCCTGCGTGACGGAGCGCATAAGCAACATCTGGCTCGGGGGCTTCAGCGTGGCGCTCCAGGAAGAGGAGGCTGCTGATGCCATCCATGTGGAGGAGAACCTCGGCTACTTTGTCTGGGGCTCGGGCACAGGCGGCCTGTCGGCCGCAAGCGCGGCCGCTGACATCCAGGCGGTGCAGCTTGGGAGTGCTCAGGCCTCTGGCGTGACTCCGGCCGCGAGCTGGTACGTGTACATCGTCGAGGAGCAGTCGAAGGACGCGGAGACATGGCACTGCGCGGAGTGGATTGCCGGGGTCGTCTTCCCCAGCACGCCTTTGATGCAGCCGCCCTTCATCCTCGACATGGACACGTGCCTCGGCGTTGATCCGTGCAGCCTGCGCTGCAAGTACGTGCTCACGGCTGCTGGCGCGCAGGCGCCCTCGGGGCCAGGCGCCCGGGGCGTCAAGCGCGTGCCCGTTGCTGTGGTTGGCAGGCCTGGGGATGTTCTCACGCTCACGGCGCCCCAGAGCCTGGTGGAGGAGGGCAAGCTATGGGTATTCTCCCACTGGGAGGTGGACGGCGAGCCTTGCGGGCCCGGCCTGCCGACAATCAAGATTGAGATGGGTGCGAACCGCGAGGCCGTTGCTGTTTACGGCCCGCTTCCTTAGCAGCACGGACAACTTGCGCATGGCGGCGCGCTGTTGCGCGCGTGGTTACTGCAATATGATGGGAGGTGGGGTGAAGGCGATCTCCCGGTAGAGGCCGTCCGCGCGGGACTCCAGCTCGCCGATCTTCGCGGAGGCGGCCTCGACCACCCCCTCGATGATGCGTCGGCCGAGCTCAGGCGACGCCCGGCGCGGATTCCCCATGACGCCCACTCGAATGTCAGGCCGCTGCGTCATGCGGGGCACCACACACTCGTCATCCACTATCTTCTCGGCATGCTGGTAGTTGTCCGGGTGCGCGATCTGCAGCTTGAGGAGCGGTTCGGGGTCGAGTTCCAGGTCCTGCATTCTGACCAGCTCGGGGGCCAGCGCCATGATCATGGACGTCTCCAGCCACCCCGCGTGCCAGTCGCCCTCTGCGATGGCCCGCTTCCATCCCTCCCCGGTCGGGTCGAACTTCCAGATGGGCAGCAGGGCGACCATCGCGTCCCGGAAGGCAGGGTTGTTGCGCAGCAGCATCTTGAGGGCGTCCTCCAGGGCGCGGGCGTTCTCGCTCCCGCCGTGGCACAGCAGCAGGTAGAAGTTGCGGAACCCCTGCGCGGCGAGCGACAGCAGGGCGTCGCTCACCACGAGCGACATCACGGCGGGTGAGATGTTGATCGTGCCGGGCAGCCCGCCGCCGGAGAACGACTGGTAGATC
>CAYYNS010000310.1:0-1155 GCA_964473085.1 uncultured candidatus Brocadiaceae bacterium | reverse complement strand
GAGCCACCAGGATGCCGGTCCGCTCACCGATCATGCGCCCGACCCGCTCGGCGATGATGGCGTCCGTCCTGAGCGGCAAGTGATAGCCGTGCTGCTCGATGACGCCCATCGGCAGGATGATGGACTTGTTGCGCCCCAGGTAGTCCCTGACCATCTTGACGGTCATGTGTTCCATGACCGGGAAAGGGCTGCTGGCTGCTGCGTGAGTCATGGGTTGGTCCTCATTGTGAAAGGATGCGGCCCCGTACCATCACCTGGTTCTCGGCCGCAAGTCCGGCACTTCCATACAGTCAGCCTCATCATGCCATTGGGTGCTGCGGGCCGAATGCTACGCGCCTCCGAGCGACTTGTCAACACAGCAGGGTGATGCGGCCAGCAGCGCCCCATAGCAGCCTGGACGGTTGGTGGGCTGGGCGGTAGAATGACACAGGTAGGCGCTTCGCGCAATGCTGGGTTGGAGAGAAGTGCTCATGAGCGTGGGCAGGACGATTATGCTCGTTCTGGTCGCCGCAGTCGGCCTCGTCCGCGCGGCGCCTGGGGACACGGTCCGCTTCAAGAGCGGCGTCGAGGTGCAGGGCAGGGTGACGTGGGTGCGCGGCATGGTGCGGATCGAGAACGCGGACGGCACCTTCACCGTTGCAGCATCTCGCGTGGAGGGCGTCGTTCCAGAGGTTTCTTTCCAGGCCGAGCCGCGCCAGGACATACTGGCCGGTGAGGATGAAGCCTCTGTGCGGACCTACGCTCGTCCCGAGGTCAGCCTGCTGTCGAGCGGAGTTGAGTTCGACGTCAGGCCGATTGTCAGCGCAGACCGTCGCTACGTATTCCTTGAGCTGCACCTGCTCAGGAGGCAGGGCTGGATAGGGGGCACGTATAGCTTCCAGTCCGGCGGGATGCAGACCCGCCGCTAGGCGAGACTGTTGCGCCTTTGCCCCGTGCGCTCTTCGTGATGCGTTGCTGGTGGGCGAGGCGGGAATCGAACCCGCACGGTCCTTTAGGGACCACTGGATTTTAAGTCCAGAGCGTCTGCCTTTCCGCCACTCGCCCGGCCCATGACCCGAGCGGGTCGTCTCGCAGCCCCCAGTCGCAAAAGCCATGAACGCGGTGGAGGCGGCGACGGGATTCGAACCCGTGGATGACGGTTTTGCAAACCGTTGC
>CAYYNS010000309.1:0-2838 GCA_964473085.1 uncultured candidatus Brocadiaceae bacterium | reverse complement strand
CCGCTCACCAGATGCTGGTAGGTCAGCTCCATATCCCTTGCCAGCGTATCGGAGTCGTAACGTTCCTCCCGGTCCTTCGAGAGCATCTTGTCCAACAGTGGGCTCAGGAACGCAGGTATGTCGGGATTGACGTGGTGGATCGGCCGCGGCTGCTGATGGAGGTTGGCCTTGAGGAATTCCTCCCCGGTCTCCGCCTTGAACGGGGGCTGGCCGCAGAGCAGCTCATAGGCGACGACGCCGAGGCTGTAGACGTCGGCACGACCGTCAACCAGCTTCAGCCGTATCTGCTCCGGCGAGAGGTACTTAGGGGTGCCTGGCACGCGGCGCGAGGGGTCTTCCCGCACGCTGTCCGTCTCGGTGACGTGCTTGGCAATGCCCAGGTCCGTGACCTTGACGTGAATGGCGCCGCTGGGCGCCTCGTCAAGCAGGATATTGCCCGGCTTGACGTCCCTGTGGACGATGCCCTGGTGATGAATCGCCTGAAGCGCGTTGGAGGTTTGGCGCAGGATGTGAATCTTGTCAACCAGCGCCAGGTCGTTTCCGGCACGCACGCGCTTCAGCAGGCTGTTCTCGACGAACTCCATCGTGTAGTAGTACGCGTCCCCGACCGAGCCGGACTCGTAGTACCTCACGATGTTCGGGCTCTGCACGCTGATGAGCATGCTCACTTCGCGGTCGCGGAGCTTGCGCGCCATCTCCGGGGTGCGGCCCTCTGAAGGCTCGAAGATCTTGATGGCAACGATATTGCCGGCCTGGTTATCGTTGGCGCGGTAGACGTTGCCGACACCCCCCTTGCCCATGTGATCCAGCAGCGTGAACTTGCCGAACTCCCTGTATTGCATGGGCATGAAACTGCTCCGATGCGAAAGGCACGCCCGCCAGTCATGGGCCGGTGCGCGCCGCCAGGATCTTCAGGCGGGTTGCGATGTTCGCCTCCAGATACGTTACCGGCAGGATCAACTCTGCGATGATGCGGTCCCGATCGGTCGCTGGAGCCCTCACGGCAACGTGGGTGGCGGCTCAGGGGTCGGCTGCCCCTTGCCGGCTGGCGATGCGCTTTCCGGCTGCTCGGCCGGCGGGGAGAGCTCACCGATCTTCAGCTCCGCCTCGCGGATCAGGTCAGGAACGCCGATCTTGGCTATGGCATCCCTGTAAAGCCGGACCGCCTCCGCCGTCCTTCCCTGCGCGCGCAGCCGGTTGGCTTCGTCGTCCATCTCCCGGTAGGCGGCGCGCGCCAGTCGGGTAGTGAACTCCTGCCTTTCCTGCACCAGCGCCCTCAGTTCGCCGTCAGAGAGCCCTTCCAGCAGGTCGCTGGAGCGTTCAAGGGCATCCCGGTAGTCGCCCGCTCTTTCTGACGCCGCGATGCGCTGTATCTCCCGATCGAGCCATCTGCCTTCTTCCTCGAAATACATCGCGGCGGCCTTCTGCGCTGCGGGCTGGCCGGGATAGACCCGCACCACCTTCTGGAGCGCCTCAAGCGCTTCGCGGTAACGTCCAGGCCCGGCTTCCATAAGTGCTGCCGCTTCCGCCAGGGCACGTTCCGCGGCCTCCAGTTGCTCTTCCTGTCTTCGGCGCATCGCCCGCGCCACCTGATGCCCGTAGGCCAAGGCGCCACCTACCAGGACGGTGAGGCCAACCGCAACGCCAATGACGAGTCTGAACTGGGCGACGCGCTGCCCCAGAGAGATCCCTCTTTTCTTTTCTGCCGCTTCAGGCTGCGCAACGGCCGCGCTCCCTTCTTGCAGACGCGCTGCGATCGCAGCCGACGCGACATCCTCCCGCAGCGCCAGCGCCGCCTCGTCACTGGCTGCCGTCTCGTCCACCAGGTCGAACTTGAAGACGTTCCTGCTCAGCCGGACGATGTCGCCGGGCTTGAGCACCTCGCGGTCCGTGATCCGACGCCCATTCAGGAAGGTGCCCTTCTTGCTGTTGAGGTCGGCCACATACCACAGGCCGTTGATATATGAGACCTCACAATGGAACCGGCTCACGGAGGGGCTGACGAGGTTGATGACGTTGCGCGAGGAGCGGCCGATAGTGGTGACGCGCGTCTCCTGGAGCGTCCACCGTGCTCCCGGCTCATGCCCCTGGATCATGACCAGCATCGGCACCTTAGCGCCCATCGCAGTGCCCTCAGCCAACAACACAAATGGCCAGCGCTCACTCACTCCTAAGGTAGCAAGAGGGGACCGGCTTTTCAACGGGAATTGCCCTTGCGGGCCGCTTAAGGGGCTGGCCGCGCGGGGTCCAGCTTCGACAGCACCTTCAGGAACCGTTCCATGTCGGCAGGCACGGGAGCGCTGGCTGTGAGCCGCTCTCCAGTGCAGGGATGGTCGTAGGCGATCTCGGCAGCATGAAGCGGGCACCGGCCCAGAAGGAGCCTGCGAGGGGCAACCTTGCGCTTCCCGGTAATCTGGTTGAAGGCGCGGCCGTCAAGCGCGGCGCGCCGTCCGTAGAGGGAATCCACAGCCAGCGGGTAGCCGATGGCGGACAGGTGGACGCGTATCTGGTGCTGGCGGCCCGTAAGGGGGTGAACCTGCAGGAGCGAGAAATGCCCGAAGGCGCGTCCCAGGATCACCCGAGTAGCTGCTGGCTTGCCAACGCGCTCGTCGGGGACCATTTCAAGCGCGCTAGAGCGCGAACGCGCCAGCGGGACCTCGATGAGCGCCTCAGTCCGCGGCAGCACGCCTTCGATGATTGCGATGTAGGTTTTGCGGACCGTGCCCCGTTGGAACTGAAGCGACAGGCTGCGGCTCGCCGCCTCGCTTTTGGCAACCAGCAGGACGCCCGAGGTCTCCCGATCCAGTCGGTGCACGATGTGCGGCCGCACATAGGGTT
>CAYYNS010000308.1:0-2845 GCA_964473085.1 uncultured candidatus Brocadiaceae bacterium | reverse complement strand
TCCCAGCCGTCCCGCAGCAATCTCTCAGTCAGGTGAGAGCCGATGAACCCGGCCCCACCCGTCACGAGCGCGCTCCGCATGGGGTTTCCTTTCGCACCGAGCAGGTGGACCGAGCATACACGGTGCCCCCAGGCAAGTCAACAAGGCGTTGCGCCCCCCGGCACGGCCTGCTATATTGGCACATGCTCCAGAGGCACCTCGACCGGTCAGCCGGGGGCAAGGTATGACGCAAGCTGGTCCCAGAAAAGAAGAGCTTGCCTACGCCCTCATTACGCCCTACAGCCTCCACAAGAGTCGCACCGGCGGCATCCTGGCCCGCATGCTGTGGGCGAACGTGCGGCTGGTGGCGGCACGCATGTATGCGCCCCGGCCCGGCAGCGATTTCATCCGCAAGTACTGCGACGCGATCCATGACGCGCAAGAACGCCACGTCCCCCTGCGCTACCAGAAGATGCTGATCCAGTATGTTCTGGAGAGCTTCGGCCGGCCGAACGTGCGGGGCATCTCCAACCGGATGATGGTGCTGGTGTTCCGCGGGCCTACCGCCCAGCAGGACGTCGTCGCCGCTGTCGGCCACATCAGCCAGGCCGTGCGGGGAGACGACGTGCGCGGCACGTTCGGAGATTTCATCGAGGAGGACCTGGAAAGCCCCTGCCTGCAGCAGGCCCGTGCGCGGGCCCAGGAAGGACTGAGCCGCTACCCAGCGCTCCAGAAGGTCGAGCTGGGCGTGCGGCACGGCCAGTTCTTCGAACCAGCCGTGCTGACCGGCGTCTCGTCCGATATGACCGCGGCCCACCTGCGGCTGTTTCGAGAGCACGCCTACACCGACGGCGGCTTCGTGCTGGACGCCCTTGAGGGGATCAACACGAGCAAGCTACAGACCTCCATGGTGGTCCTCAAACCCGAGAGCTTCCTGCGCCACAACCCCCTGCCCGGCAATCTGATTGACTTCTTCGCGCGCACCGGCATGTACATCACGGGAGCCAAGGTCATGCACCTGAGCGTGGAGCAGGCCCGCGAGTTCTACGCGCTGAAGCTCCCACAGTTTCGCAGGCAACTCAAAGGCATGGTGGAACAGAAGGCCCGCCAGATCGTCGCGAAAGCGCGCAGGGTGGCCGAGCTGGCCGTGCACCAGTTCGGGGCCGACCCGGGCCAGGCCCTCGACCCTCGAAGGGCGATCTCAGTGGTCCGGGAAATCGAGTTCCTCTTCGCCGGCCGCCGCGAGGCGGACCCGGGCGAGCTCAAGCGCCCTGTGCTGGAAGAGCTCTTCCGCATCCTCGGCGAGCGCATCCAGAACCTTGAGCCCCCCGAAAGCTTCTATGCAGAACTCGCCGAAGAACTCAAAGACCTCAACGCACGTGCCGAATTCAACGAACTGATCCGCTACATGACCGGCGCCGACCCCGAGACCGGGCGTCCCCTTGAAAAGGGGGGCGAGACCATGTGCATGGCGCTCCTGTACTCCGGCAAGGACGGACTGAGGGTCATCCGCCAGCGGCTCAGGGAACTGCGCGAGGTCTACGGCCAGAATCTCCTCCAGAACCGCGCCCACGCCAGCGACCCCGATGAGAACCCTGCCTTGGAGATGCAGATCCTCGGCATGCCGTCCGCGACCGGTAGAGAGGCCCGCCCCTGCGATCTTGAGCAGGTAGTGGACGAGTTCTACGGGCCTGCCTGAGGCGCGCTCCAGCAACCGCACGGGGAGATAGCCCTCATGACAATAGCCTGCCTTACCGTCGGCCTGCTGGCGTGCAACTGCTACCTGGTGGCGGACGAGGCCACTGGCGAGGCGGCGATCGTTGACCCGGGAGGCGACGCCAGGGCCATCCTCAGGCGCTGCAACCAGCTCTCCATCCGCCCCACCCAGATCGTGTGCACCCATGCCCATGCGGACCACGTCGGCGCCGTGCCTGCCTTGAAACGCCTGCGGCCCGAACTGAGGTTCTGTGTCGGGCGCGCTGATGCACCAATGCTCGCGGACCGCACACTCAACCTGGCGGCCATGATGGGCGGCCTGAGGGGGATGCCCGCCCCTGACACCATGCTCGGCGAGGGCGACAGCGTGGGGCTGGGCGAGCGCAGGCTGCGCGTCCTGGAAACGCCAGGCCACACCCCAGGCGGCATCAGCCTGGTGGCGGAAGGCGAAGCGCCACCGGTGGTGTTCTGCGGCGACCTTGTGTTCCGAGGCGGCCTCGGGCGCACCGACCTGCCCGGCGGCTGTTTTGAGACGCTCCGCCACAGCATCGAGCAGAAGATCTTCACGCTCCCCGACCAGACGATCCTTCTGCCGGGGCACGGGGAGCCGACGACCGTCGGGCGAGAAAAGGGCGCGGGCCTCCTCGGGCAAGGTTCATGAGGCCCTCGCCCGCCGAGTGCGTCCTTGCGGCGGAGGCTGGACTGCGGTAAAGTTAGCTACCCTGCGCCTGGACCAGTCGCCGGAGGCGGCGGCTGAGCCCCGCACTGCTCCACGGCCGATCTGGATGGGGGGTTGGGACGAGATGACAAGGATCAGGACTGCCCTCATCAGCGTGTCGGACAAGTCGGGCCTGCTGGAGTTCGCCCGGCGGCTGTCGGCCCTCGGCATTCGGATCCTCTCTACCGGCGGCACGGCCCGCCTGCTGCGGGACAACGGCGTCCAGGTCACAGAGGTCTCCGACTATACGGGCTTCCCCGAAATCCTGGACGGCCGCCTCAAGACCCTCCACCCGAAGGTCCACGGCGGCCTGCTGGCGCGCCGCGACAAGGCCGAGCACCTGCGCCAGCTCAAGCAGCACGGCATCCAGACCATTGACATGGTGGTTGTCAACCTCTACCCGTTCGAGCAGAACATAGCCCGGCCCGATGT
>CAYYNS010000307.1:0-2861 GCA_964473085.1 uncultured candidatus Brocadiaceae bacterium | reverse complement strand
CATGATACCTGGCGGGTGTTCCGCATCATGGCGGAGTTCGTCGAGGGCTTTGAGGTGCTATCCAGGATCGGCCCCGCCGTGGCAATCTTCGGCAGTTCCCGTACAGGAGCACAGGAGCACTACTACGAAAAGGCGCGCCAGACGGCCCGCCTGCTGGCCAACCGAGGGGTGGCCGTCATTACCGGCGGTGGGGGCGGGTTCATGGAGGCCGCCAACAGGGGCGCCCGGGAGGGCGGAGGACTATCTGTGGGGCTGAACATCGAATTGCCCCTGGAGCAGGTCCCCAATGACTACCTGGACATCATGCTTGAGTTTCACTACTTCTTCTGCCGCAAGGTGATGTTCCTGAAGTACTCGATCGGCTTCATCATGTTCCCTGGCGGGTTCGGCACGATGGACGAGCTGTTCGAGGCCCTGACCCTCATCCAGACCGGGCGCAACCGGAACTTCGGACTCGTCCTTTACGGCCGCGAGCACTGGCAGGGGATGCTTGACTGGCTGCGGGAGAAGCTGCTGGGCAGGGGCTATATATCTGCGGAAGACCTGCAAATACCCCACCTTACCGACGAGCCCGCAGAGGCGGTGGACATCATCCTTAGGCAGCTTCGCGTAGTTGCGCGGCACGCCGCCGCCAAGCCTGAGGAGGACCTCAAGGTTCAGCCGGCTGCCCCTGAAACGAAACGCCCGCGCAGCCCCCGCCGGAGGCGGCAGAACTGACCCGCGCGGCAGCCCTGCGCCTTACTGTTGCTCAAGGGACACCAGCTCAGCCCGCACGCGCCCCACCGGCACAAGCGCCTCCATCTTCAGCGGCACCCGCCCCCGCGCCGATATCCAGATGCGCACGGCCTGGTACTGAGGCCACGGCTCGTCTGCCCCAAGAGACCGCGCGCGCACGTCCACCACTATCGCCTCGAACCTGCCCGCCTTCACCTGGACCGTCTCAGTGCCGCGCGGCGTCAGCGTCACGGCGTATGCCCCATCGCGGTGCAGCACCTCCATGACAAGGCTCTGTCCCAGGCGCAGCTCGAGCGTCCGCAAAAACAGAAGGGCCGTCGGCAGGTCAAGCCCGTGGCGGAAGGGCTGGCGCTCGGTGGAACGCGTGTTCCTGTAGAGCTTCTCGGTGACGGTCTCCGCCATGGCGGCCGCGCGGTCAAACCTCGTCGTCGAGCGCTTCGTCCTGTCGCCTTTGGTGCTGGTCACGATCGAGACGGCAGGCAGCAGGGTCTGCGGGTCCAGGTATGCCTCTCCGCTCACCCGGTAGCGCCATGCCCAGGCGATCTCATCGGCCGTCTGCCCCTCGTACTGTAGGAGGAGCCACCGGATGCCGTCTTTGACCTGTTCTTTGAGGCCCATCTGCGCCCGCGCACCCGGGATGCCGTTCCAGTCGAACGCATAGGCGAGCCTCTCGCCGGGCCGAAACGGACGGAGCGATGGGTGCAGGTCCGAAAGCCGCAAACCGCTGGGCGGCACCGGCGGGATCCGCTCGCCACCCACCAGGAGCGCAAGGCCCGAAAGGAGGGCCGATGCAACCAGTCCCGTCAAAACGACGACCAGGAGCGACACGCCCTGGGAACTGCCGCCCTGAGACTGCCCGCTATTCATCGCCGATCGTCCGCCAACAACGTCGTCGGGGCAACCACCCGCGGTTGCCGCACGTCATCCGGGCAGGCACGCCTCGTGCCTCGCACAGTGGCGGGGCCTGCTCCTACCGGGGGCGGACCGGTCAACACGACGATCCCGTGCACATGATCTTTCCGCCGCGTCGCCACACTATACGGCTCCTCGCTCAGCCGGTCAACCCTCTGCGAAGCTGCACCCCCGGCTCCGTCCAGCAGGGCCGTTTGTGACCGCCCCCCCGCACTGGGTGCCTGGTGCGCCGCGAGGCGTTCCCTGAGGGGCTATCCGGCCCCCAGCTCATGCACCAGGTCGCAGTAGAGCCGCACGCGCTCGACGGGCGTCTCAGGGGTCACGGGGCTGCCCAGGCTCATGACGAAGCGGCTGCGGTTCCTGCGGCCAGCGGCTACCTGGCGGGCGACCTCGGCGCGAAGGGCCTCCCTGCTGCCGTGCGCCAGCAGCACTATCGCGTCCAGATTGCCGAGCACAGTACACCGGCCCCCGGCCCGGTCAACGACATCCTCGATGTCAATCGTGAAGCCCTTCTTGCTCTCCTCGAGCGAGACGGCGTCGGCCCCGACGGAAAAGATCAGGTCCCACCTGTCGGCCGGATCGCCGCAGTAGTAGTAGATGCTCCACATGCCAGCCGAGCGGATTTCCTCGACCACCTGGCGGACGAAGGGCACGTTGAGGGAGGCGAAGGCGGCCGGGCTGACCATGTCGGTCATGCACTCCTCGACCCAGATTGCGGCGGCGCCGAGTGCAGCGGCAGCCCCCACGTCATGCCTGGCGCGTTCCAGCAGGCGCCCACAGGCGTGCGCCACAAGCTCCGGCCGCTCAGCGACCATCGTCATCATGCCCTCGAACCCCCACAGGGCGTAGCAGCCCCAAAGCGGCGAAGCCACGTGGCAGAAAGGCAGGAGCTCTTCACCGAACTCCTCCAGGAGCGCACGGGCCAGGTCCGCGCGCCCTTCCGAACGAAACACGGCGGGCTCGAAAGCCTGCGGCGGCGGCAGCATTGCGTCAACCTCTTGCGGCGACTGGGCGAGCCGTGCAGGCCTTATGGACTGAGGCTGCCCGCCAGGGGACCAGCCCCCCACCGCGGGCCTGAGGAGCTTCTCTTTTTTGCCCGTGCCGCGGCCAATGCGGAACACGCCGTCCGGCCGCTCCTCCAGGACCGTGTCTGCCCGCTCCTTGAGCGAAAGGAAGGACGGCAGCCAGAACCAGTCCTGCCCGGTGCGCTCGAT
>CAYYNS010000306.1:0-2872 GCA_964473085.1 uncultured candidatus Brocadiaceae bacterium | reverse complement strand
TCCGTGCGACGGTCGCGGATAAGGAACATGAACGGCCGGTCGGCGCGGAACTCAAACGGCTCCTCCCTCACCGGCGCGCTGGTGACCGCCACGATCACCGCCGTCGCCGCCGCAGCCTCCGTGCCCTCCTCGTTGACGTCCACGAACGCCTTGTGGACCACCGCGCTCACGTAGAGGTCCCTCTTGCCGTTCATCCCGGACAGGTCGGCCACGCCAGGGGTCGGGTCGAACGCGTCCCTCATGCCCATCTTCTTGAGCACGTCGGCGAGCATGACCGTGTGAGTCATCTTGAACCGTGGCACCCACACGTAGCCTTCCCGCCCCTTGAGGGCGCCGAGCCATTCGCCCAGCTTCTGGAACGTGAGCTTCTCTTCCAGCGCCGGCAGGCCGTCGGCCGTGCGCGGCAAGAGGATCACCATCGAGAGGTCGCGGCCCTTGTAGGGCATCTCGAGCGCCTGGAACGTGTCGGTCTCCATGTAGGGGAAGCGCCCGCCCTGGTGCATCAGGGGAGCGTTGACCTTTTTGCCGTCAGCGAGCGTGAAAGGCTCCTCGCGGGTGGCCTCCTTGTCGAACTGTTTTTCCCACGTGCCCAGGAAGTAAATGGCGTTGGTGAGCACCAGCCGCGTCATGCCGTTGAGCACGCCGCGCGCGATGAGGTCCTTGATCTTGTCGCGCGTTGCCTGTTCGACCCACCGGTTGATCGTCTGCCGCGCCCCCTCGGTGTCGCCCACGAAGTCCACCTCGTTCAGCCCCGCCGCGTAGGAGTCCTTCGTGAGCTGGAGGTACTCGGCCAGGAACCCGTAACCTTTCTGGCCCCAGAGCGCGTTCGCCACGATCAGGTCGTAGGCGGCCTTTTCCTTTCGGGCGTTCAGGTCGCCGATAAGGGCCTTATAGGCGGGGTGCAGCTCCTCCCCAGGCACCTGGAGGTGCAGCACATCGGCCATCTGCGCTGCAGTCTGGCCACGTGCGCCAGCATACGTCATCGCCAGCGCTGTCGAGATGCTGAAAGGCGACAGGAACAGGTTGCCCTTCTGGCCCTTTAGCTCGGCGTAGAGGTCGAGCGCGAAGGCACTATTCCTTCCCGCCACGTCCCGGACCTTCGGGTCAACGGGCGGCAGCGCCGGCGGCCTCGGCCCGACCGGCCGCTGAGCGAGCGCCGCCCCGATGATGGCAATCAGCGCCACTCCCACCACTGCGATCGTCAACAGCGTTTTCACAGCCTGCCTCCTTTCGTTCACGTAGCGGACGTCCCCGGGCGCGAGGAGGGGGTAGTCCGCCGGCATGGGAGCCCTCACGAGTCTGCGATCAAAAAGCTCGTCGGAGTTCCCTTTCCCCCAGTGCTTTTTAGGTAACGCAACCACGAATTCGCCGTACGGCGAACACGAGGGACGCAGGCGCAAAGGCAGGGCATCCCTGCTTTTTCTTCGCGTTCTTTGCTTCGCCGCATGGCGGATTCGCGGTGAGCCGGGGTTTTCCATTTCTTGTGCGAGGGTCAATCAGGTGATTTGAAGGCCGTCCTTGCTACCTGGCCTGGTTCGAGCGCTTGTGTTGGGGCACAACCTCGTATTGTCTCAGCGTCGGGGCTGGGATTCCAGCGCATCGGGCAGTCTGCCCCGCGGTTGCCGTGGAGTGCTGTAGCGGCAGACGGAAAGGGAAGTTCGCGGCGGACGGCGTGCCGCGCAGCAGGAGGCCCGGAGGGCGGGCAAGGCGATCCCCATTCGCATGCGCACGAGCCCGCTGCTTACCGGCTGCCTTTTTGACCCACGTAGACCGCCACGGCCTGGCGGTCGCTTCTGGGACCTCAGAGCCCGCCATGCCCCTATCTCCCCGGACTAGGGAAGGCCTGACATGCGCGATAGAAGGGGCATACTTGCCCTCTGCGCGACCGCCCCCGTCCCTGAGAGCAGACGAAGGCCCCCTGCTTCATGGCTCAGTCCCTCTTGGTTTCGCTCCGACGGAATCCGATCTGGCCTCGTGGCGCCTCAGGCTCAGCCATAAGCTGGCGGATCGCCTCAAACACGACTCTGAACCGAGCGTCGTAGCGATTCTCCAAGTCTGCCAGTTTGCGCGCCAAATCCGCATGGGACGCCAGCATCCGCCGAAGCCTGACAAATGCCCGCATGATCTCGATGTTGACCTGCACAGCCTGCTTGCTTCGGAGGACACT
Source organism: uncultured candidatus Brocadiaceae bacterium (assembly GCA_964473085.1). GTDB lineage: Bacteria > Planctomycetota > Brocadiia > SM23-32 > SM23-32 > CAYYNS01. The sequence goes on along the minus strand of CAYYNS010000306.1, from coordinate 705 downwards.
GGACAGCATGGCCACACCCTGTTCCGTAAAGGCTCTGGGCAGTTTGCGCGTGCCGCCCCAACTTGATGTTCCAAAATGGAACTTCAAGTCGCGGAACTCGTCAGGAGTCAGCGAGAACATGAAGTCGTCCGGGAAGCGGTCCAGGTTGCGTGTGACGGCCTTGTTCAGATTGCTCGTCGTGACGCCGTACGGGACAGACAGGTCCTTGTCGAGGAGCATGTTGTGGCCTCGGATCAGCAGGATCAGACGCTCAATACGCTCCACCGGCATCAGACTCCTGGAGCGCGGCGTCATTTCGCCTCCTCCACGTTCTTGACTACCAGCAACTCGCTCCCCCGGTCGTCAATGACCTTCGCCGCGATCTCGCCGTTCTCACACCCTGCTCAGTCACGCGAAAGAGCATATCCGCCCCCTCCTGATACGGAGTTCAGGAGGTGAGTGTACCCTGCTCTGCAGCAAAGTCAACGCCGCTCTGTTCCCTGCATCAGGGAATCCCCGATGGCATGCTTGGCCGACGCCGTCCCTGCAGCCGATGAGGTAGCAGGACGCCCAGCGCGGCTGGGCGTGGCGTGGCCGCGCAGGCGTGAACGCCGCCCCAAGTATCCCCCAGAGTTTCATCCAAATCTTCCTGAGACGGTGGTCCTGCGCTGTCATTCGCTGACAACTGCTGACAAACCGGGGGCTTGGGGAGGGCTACGGGGGTGT
>CAYYNS010000305.1:0-2875 GCA_964473085.1 uncultured candidatus Brocadiaceae bacterium | reverse complement strand
TATGGCCGCGCTGCCGGCATCAATGCCTACTGTAAACTGCGCCCTCACGGGAGTTTCCTCGAACGAGCGCACGCCCTCCCTCCGGCGCGTCAGCCACCGCGCTGCGGCTGCGCGCCCTGCGGCGCCTCGCCCCTGAGCTCGAACTCGTGCTCGATGCACAGCACGCCGCCAGGCTCCAGCTCCCGGCTGGGAGACCAGAGCTGCAGGTTCACGGCCCTGTCGCGCGGGTTCCAGCTTGCGTAGTAGGCTTCGACCTCACCGCCCACCACGCGGTCCACCAGACACCGTCCCGTGACCTCATCCACTATGCCCCAGGCGCCGCGGGGGCGCTGCTCTCCGTCGAGCCTGAGATCCCCATCGGGCATGCCCGACGGCGGCGCCGGGAACCCGCGCTCCCGCCACGCGCCGTCGGGGACCATCAGGATCAGGTGCGCCCGCGCCACATCCGTGACTTCAAGATGCGCGGACATGCGCAGGCAGGCAGGCCGCGGCCTGTCGGCGCCGTTGCGCAGCTCGCTGCGTATGCGCACGCGCGCCTCGCCCGCCGCCAGCCAGACGCGCCGCTCCAGCTCAAGCCCGCTCTTCAAGCGCGCGCACATCGTCATGCTCGTCGGCGTGCGCTCCACGACTTCATACGGCTCCAGGCAACCGGGCGAGAGGTGCTTCGGTTCGCTATAGTCCTCGATCCCGCTGCCAAGCAGGCGAATGCGACCCTGGGTGCTGTAGAGCTTCGTCCAGTTGACCCCACCTTCGAGGTCGCGCACGGCGAGGATGCGCCCGCCGAAACCGGGCACTATCTCCACCTCCACCCAGCTACTCGTCAGCCGCTCCACCGGCAGCCTCGGTGGGGGCGGCGCCACAGAGGCCAGCCACTGCTGCACGTCTGCGCCCTCGCGGTGAGACGTGATCCGCTCGGCGGCGACAACCTGCCGGAACTCCTCCAGCCAGTCGCTCCCCCGTGGCACGTCCGGGTCCACCAGCAGGTCGCCCTGCCGTTCGTACACCGCGCACCCATTCAGCACGAGGTAGAGCGCGGGCAGGTGGGCCACCCGCACGCGGTGCAGCAACACGGGGTCGTCGCGCACGGCATGGCGAGCCTTGCAAAACAGCTCCTGGGCACGCGCAACGAAATCGGACGGCATGTACTCACGCGGGTCCCAACCCCAGATCTGGACGTGGTAGCCGCTGCCGTCCTTGAAGCCCTCGTGCACCAGGTTGACGTACCGGCGCAGGTAGGGAGCAGCCGCGCCGTAGTAGGCGCTGACGAACTCGTCAATAGCCCTATCCGTGTCGTACTTGGGGCCCCACAGGGTCTTGGCGAGCATGTAGGCGCGCAGCTCGATCAGCTCCCCGCCACGCGAGAAGTAGTTCGCTTCCTCGAAGATGTTGTTGACCCCGTGCTCGACGAAAAGCTGGATGTTCGGCCTGAGCGAATAGAGGTTCGGGAACGGCGCGATCGTGTGGCCGTACTGTATCACGTAGTCCCAGACCGAAAGCCGGGGGCAGATCCTTGCCCAGGCTCTGAGGTCCTCGACGAAGGACTGGTTCGCCGGGCAGGTGCCGAGCGGGTGCGCGAAGCAGCACTCGAAGCTGCACAGCCTGACCGTCACGTTGGGGCGCGGGCGCACCTTGAGCGGCGGCTTGCGCGTGTAACTGTAAGCCAGCGTGTCAATGACCTTGTCCGGGTGCTCATCCTTGATAGCGTCCGCGACCGCGTTGACGAAGTGGAGCACGGGGCCGGCCTGGCTCCCCTCGGCCTCAGCCAGCGCCGTGCACGCACTGCACTCGCAGTAGCTGCCGTTGTCGTTCTGAGAGACCGAGTAAATGGCTGCGTCGGGCCTCTGCCGGATCCACTGGCGCACCTGCTCAATCGCCACCTCCAGCACGCCGGGGCTCGTGAGGCAGAGCTGCCCGCCTTCCCTCATGCGCACGCCCCTGCGCAGGGAGAAGTAATCCGGGTGCCCGTCGTAGTACTGAGCAGGCGGCACAAGGGAGTAGAAGCTGTGAACGAACGGAAAGTAGTCAACCTTCCCGCCGTGCCTCTGGTCCACGTCTGCGTTGGTGCCGTTGATGCGGCAGCGCGCGGCAAAGGCCGCGGGGAAAAGGCCGGGATAGTTGGTGTCCCTCACCGCAACGGGCGGCACGTAGCGGCGCAAGATGCCGCCCGGTATCTCGATGCGGCCGCCCTTCGGGACGCTCATGCAATCAGCGGTGAACCAGCGGCAGCCAAGATAGTCCTCAAGGAACACGCTCACTGCATAGAGCACCCCGCGCTGGTTGCCCGTCAGCAACAAGTCCTGTCCGCTCGACTGGATGAGAATGCCGTCTGAGCCGAGCCCCTGCATCTCTCCCTCTGGCACGGGCCGGCTCTTGCATCTGCCGATGAAGAAGCTGCCGCGCCCCCCCTGCTTGCCCTCCGGCACGATCTCGAGCTCCTGCCCCGTGATGAGGAAGAGGTGGTACTGGAGCTCCTCGGCGGCGGTCCGCTCCGCTGGGGTCGCAGATTCCGGGAGGACTACCGCATGGCCATCCGCAGTGACCGGGCGCCCGGCCAGCAGCACTGTCGCCGTGCCGGGCTGCTCCTGGCCTGACGCCCCGCCCGACGGGGCGGCTGAGGTGAGCCACAGCTTGGCTACCGCGCGCGCAACTGCCGTCGCCTCGCTCAAATCGCAGCCCTCCTGACCACTGCGCCGCCAGCCCCCACCTGAGCGGGAACGCGGCCGTCAGCGCACCCGGATCACAATCCTCTGGCTCCCCGTATTGTGTTCGGCATCGGTGGCAGCGAACACGAAGACGTGCTCGCCCTTCGGCAGGACTTCGGTGCGCAGCGAGAACTCCTCCGCCACGTTGTCGAAAATGCCGTCTGCCGGAAAGA
>CAYYNS010000304.1:0-2886 GCA_964473085.1 uncultured candidatus Brocadiaceae bacterium | reverse complement strand
GCCCTACTACTGGCCGCGCGAGGCGCTGGCGGCCCAGGCGGTCGCCGTGCGCACCTTCGCCCTCTACCGCATGACGGCCCCCGACGCGAAACGGTCCTACCTGACGTTGGCCGACATGGCCTACGGCGGGGCGGGCGCGGAATCACCGAGGACCGACGAGGCGGTGAGCACCACGGCGGGCACCGTGCTGTTTTACGGCGGGGCGCCGCTTGCGGCCTACTTCCACAGCACCTGCGGCGGGCACACCTCCAGCGTCGGGGCCGTCTTCGGCGAGAAGGAGGTCCCGCCCCTATGCGGCGTGGGCTGCGACTGGTGCAGGGACAGCCCTTACTACCGCTGGAAGGTCCAGATTCAGCGCTCCGAGCTGGTGCGCAAGCTGGCGCCCTGGGGGTTGGTCTACCTGGACAGCATCCGGCCGCTCGATGTGGACGAGGGGGGGCGGCCGCGGGTGCTACTTTTGAACGGCACAAAGCAGGTCAAGGCGAGCGAGTTTCGCCGGGCAGTCGGGCCTGAGCGGATCAGGAGCATGGCGTTCACGGCAGCCAGGCGCGGACGCGCCTTCGAGTTCGCCGGCCGCGGGTGGGGCCACGGCGTGGGCCTGTGCCAGTGGGGCGCGCGCGGGATGGCCCTTGCGGGGAAGTCCTGGCGTGAGATCCTCGCCCATTACTATCCGGGCGCGGAGCCGCTGCCCGCCGCCAGCAAGAGCAGCCCATGATATTCAGGGTGACATGCCAGGACGCCTCGACGCAGGCGCGCTGCGGAGAGCTGGAGCTTGCGCACGGCACCGTGCGTACGCCGGCCTTTGCGCCCGTGGCGACGCGCGGTGCAGTCAAGGGGATCACGGGCGAGCGGCTGCGCGAGTGCGGCACGCAGCTTTTGCTCGCAAACGCCTACCACCTCCAGCTCAGTCCGGGCGCCCAGGCCGTGGCCCAGCTTGGCGGCCTGCACGCCTTCATGGCCTGGGACGGCCCGCTCGTGACCGACAGCGGTGGCTACCAGGTGTTCTCGCTCGCGCGGCTGCGGCGCGTCACGGACGACGGCGTGGAGTTCCGCAGCCCGATGGACGGCGCGCGCACGTTCCTGGGCCCGCGCGAGGCGATGCGCATCCAGAACCTTTTGGGTGCGGACATCGCAATGGCCTTCGACGAGTGCCCGCCCTGCCCGTCTAGCCGCCAGGTCGCCCAGGCGGCGGCGGAGCGCACGGTCAGGTGGGCACGCATCTGCCGCCAGGCGCACGCGCGAGAGGAGCAGGCGCTGTTCGGCATCGTGCAGGGCGGCACCCACGAGGACCTGCGGGCAGAGTGTGCGGCGCAGGTCGTCGGGATCGGCTTCGACGGCTACGCGATCGGGGGGGTGAGCGTGGGTGAGGAGGAGGCGCTCAGGCAGTGGGCGGTGGGGTTCACGGCGCCGCTGCTTCCGGCCGACAGGCCCCGCTACCTGATGGGCGTGGGGTTCCCGCTCGACCTGCTGAGCGCCGTGGCGCAGGGGGTGGACCTTTTCGACTGCGTCGCGCCGACACGCATGGGCCGCAATGCGACCGCCTTCACGGAACGGGGCCGGCTCAGGCTGCGCAACGCCGCCCGGCGGGACGACCATCGGCCGATCGAGGAGGGTTGCGACTGCGCCGCCTGCCGGTTATACTCTCGCGCTTATCTGAACCACCTGTTTCGCTGCCACGAGATGCTCGGGCCGATCCTGGTGAGTCTGCACAACATCGTCTTCTATAACCGCTTACTGGCCCGTGCGCGGCAGGCGATCCAGCAGGGCGCATACGCGGAGTTCCTCAGGGGCTTCCGCGAGCGCTACCTCAAGGGAAAGGACCCACAGCGATGACAGACTCCACGGCATGGGCGGCCCTGGTCGCACAGGGTGCGGGCGGCGGGGCGCGCGGCCCCGGCGGCATCGAGGCGCTCCTCATCCAGTTCGGCCCGATCATCCTGATCCTCGTCGTTTTCTTCTATCTGATGCACCGCTCGCAGAAGAAGCGCGACCGCGAACGCCAGCAGATGCTCGACGCCATTAAGCCGCGCGACAGGGTGGTGACGATCGGCGGCGTCCACGGGCGAGTGGTCAGCGTCAGGCAGGACGCGCTCGTGCTGAGGGTGGACGACGACAAGGACGTCAAGATCACTGTCAGCAAGCACGCCATCAGCCGCAAGCTGGGCGAGGGCGAGGAAGGCGCTTCCGAGTGAGCAGCTCGAGCGGGCGTAAGTCCCTACCCGCGCGGCCCTACGCTGGCGATGCTCAAGAAGGCTCTCACCAGGCGACATGAAAGTCTTCGCCATCGGCGACCTGCACCTGTCCGGTTCGGGCCAGAAGCCCATGAATGTGTTCGGCCCGGAATGGACCGACCATGCGGTCCGGCTCGAGCACAGCTGGCGGCGGGTAGTGGGCGATGGCGACCTGGTGCTCTTGCCGGGCGACCTGAGCTGGGCGATGAAGCTGGAGGAGGCGCTGCCCGACCTGCGCCTGATCGAGTCGCTGCCCGGCAGGAAGTTCTTCCTGCGGGGCAACCACGACTTCTGGTTCACAAGCCCGTCGAAGGTGCGGCGCGCCCTGGGGCCGAGCATGCACCTGGTGCGGTTCGACGCGCACGTCTTCGGCGGGGTGGGCGTCTGCGGCGTGCGCGGCTGGCCCTGGCCCGGGCAGCCGGAATATGACCCGCTGGTGGACGAGAAGCACTGGCTGCGCACACAGCAGCGGCTCAGGCTCTCGCTGGAAGCCCTTGCGCGCCTTCAGTGGGTGGTGGCCGTGGCGATGTTCCACTACCCACCGCTGGAGGCCGAGCACACGAGCGCCCTGTGCGAGATGGTACGGGAGACAGGTGTGCGGTGGGTCGTCTATGCACACCTCCACGGCGAGGCGGCCCGTGGCGCCTTCGAGGGC
>CAYYNS010000303.1:0-2889 GCA_964473085.1 uncultured candidatus Brocadiaceae bacterium | reverse complement strand
CACCATCGCCCAGTGCACGCCGTCCTGCGAGGCGAAGAGCCGACCATCGTTGGCGCTCACCCACATCCTCCCCGCGTGGGCGAAGTTGAGTGGGATGTTGATGCCGCTGTCAGTTGGCACGCTGCCTGTCTGCTCCCAGAGCTTGCCGTCCGAGCTGCTCCAGACATCGCAGAGGAGCCTGGGCGTATAGCCGCCCAGCAGCCACATGCGGCCGGCGAAGACCAGCTCTCCCGCCGAGTCCCTCGGCGCCCACGGCGCCGCGTCGGCAACCTTCACCCAGTTCGGCGTGGGGCAGGCACGCATCACCTTGACCTCGTAGGCCTTGCTTGTGCGGCCGTCTGTCGCTGTCACCTCGATCTGAAAGACGTTCCTCCCGGTCTCGAGCCGGAACGGTCCGGCGGGCTGGCCGCCTTCAACAACCGTCGCCTTCACGCATACGGTCGCATCGGCGTCGCTGGAGACAGGAGTGATTGAGATCGTCTCTGCACTGCTTGGGAGGACTACTGCGTAGCTGGTGCGGTCCGGGGAGAAGCCCGGCACAAGCTCGCCCGCGCTTACCGCGATGCTGCTGAGCGAGGCGTCGCAACCCGACGCTGGGACGCCCGCAGACTGGGCCTTTGCATGCATCTGCTTTCCTCGGGGGGCAAATACTCTTTTGCCGACGCTACCGCCTTGCTGCCGGTGTCGTAGCGGCGTGCGCGTACAAGAAAATGGAGCGGGTGAAGGGGTTCGAACCCTCGACACCTAGCATGGCAAGCTAGTGCTCTACCGCTGAGCTACACCCGCTCCGGTTACCGGTACTATAATACCACGGCCCCCCTGTAGGTCAAGCAAATCCTGCCTGGCCTGTTTCACGTGCGTGGCCGGGGGGCATGCCAGCCTGCCGCCTGCGGCGCCGCGCTGCACCCCCGTGCATGCGGGTGCGTGGTCTTGACACGGACCGAGAGATGCTGTTTCATCACGGGTGCGGGCGCTGTGGGTCGTCGTGGTCGGAGGCTATCATGGTCTTCAGGGACCGTTGCGAGGCCGGGCAGATGCTGGCGGAGCGGCTGATGGTCTATCGGGACCGTAGTCCGATCGTGCTGGGGCTTCCACGTGGCGGCGTGGTGGTAGGCTACGAGGTGGCACGCGCCTTGAAAGCGCCGCTGGAGGTGATTGTGACCCGCAAGCTCGGGGCGCCTCACAATCCCGAGTTCGGCTTCGGCGCCGTGGGGCCGGGGGGCGTGTGCGTCGTTGATCCCAGCACGGTGCGGATGCTCGGCCTGTCGCAGGAAGAGATCAGCCAGATCGCCGCGGCAGAGACCAAGGAACTGGAGCGGCGTCTGGAGCGCTATCGGGGTGACCGCCCAATGCCCGACCTGCGCGAGCGCACGGCCATCGTGGTGGACGACGGCCTTGCGACGGGGGGAACGGCCCGGGCGGCAGTGAGGGTCGTGCGGGGGATGGAGGCCAGCTCGGTCGTGCTCGCCGTGCCGGTGGCGCCGCCGGACACGGTCGAGTCGCTTCGTCCTGAGGTGGACGACCTGGTCTGCCTTCACGCGCCGGTGGGCTTCATGGCAGTGGGGCAGTGGTATTACGACTTCGGCCAGACCTCGGACGCGGAGGTGGTGGACCTGCTGGAGCGCGCCCGGCGCGGGTGGGACGCAGAATAGGCGCGCGGCAGGGCGCCCGGGGGGCCGCGTTGTTTTCCCCCGCAACTGTCAGCTATCATGGCCGCATGAACCGGCCGGCCTTCAGCTTCTGATAGCATCCTTGTATGTCCCAGAGCGTCCTGCACTGCTACGCCGACTACAAGTGGACGGGTCCGTCGGAGCCCGTTGCCGTGCTCTGCCGGGGGCTTTGCAGGCACGGCTGGCGCGCCGAGCTTGCGTGCGCGCGCCTTCCGGCGCCCGGAGCGGGGACGCTTGCGCGCCGCGCGCGTGAGATGGGCATCGTCGTGCACGACCAGTTCCATTTCGGCGGCCGGCCGGACCTGGGGCGCAAGCTCTGGGACATGGACAGGCTGTCCCGCATGATACAGAACGGGGGCTATGCGATCGTGCACGTGCACGGGTCGTGGGACCACATGGTGGCTGCTGCGGCGCTGGACCGCAGCCCGTGCCGGGTGCCGCTGGTGCGCTCCGACCACGGGGCGCACGAGTACAGGGGGTCCTTGCTTGAGCGCCTCCAGTTCGGCCCCCGGTGGACCAAGCACCTGATCGTGCTCAGCGACCGCCTGCGGGTACGGGCGGTGGACCGACTCGGGCTGGACCCGGACACGGTGACCACGGTGCGCGGCGCGGTGGACGTGAACGGGTATCGGCCGATGGACGCTCCGCCGGGCGTGCGCGAAAGGTTCGGCCTGGGCCGGGAGGATGTGGTGTTTGGCCTTGTGGCGCGCGTCCAGCGGCATCGGCGCTTCGAGGTGCTCTTGAAGGCGGCGCTTCTGGTGCAGCAGCGCGACCCCCGCGTCAGGATCGTCGTGCTGGGCCGCGGTTCCCAGAGGGAGGCCGTGCTCGACCGGCCCATCAAGCAGATGGGGCTTGGGGACACCGTCCGCCCTCTCGGCTACCTTACGGGCGACTATCGCGAAGCCCTCGCCATGCTGGACGCGGGCCTGATGCTCGTGCCGGGCAGCGACGGCTCCTGCCGCGCAGCCCTGCAGATGGCCGCAATGGGTAAGCCCCTGCTGGTCGCCGACCGCGGGGTGCTCCCCGATATCGTCCGGGACGGCGAGACGGGCATCGTCGTACATGACACCGCTGATGACCTGGCAGGGGCGATCCTGGAGATGGCCCAGAGCGCCGACCGCCGCCGCCAGTGGGGTCGCGCGGCACGGGAGCGCATGGAGGCTTTCTTCAGCCTCGATTGCCAGGTCAGGGCGGTCACAGGCGTGTACGAGCGGTTGCT
>CAYYNS010000302.1:0-2899 GCA_964473085.1 uncultured candidatus Brocadiaceae bacterium | reverse complement strand
CGCCAGCTCACGATGCCGTCCTCGTTGCCGCCGTGAGTGCGCTGATCAGGAAAGTTGCCATAGGCATCCGCGAAGGGGCAGCGCGCCACGCTGTACTCATAGATATAGGAGCAGGCGGTCAGCTCGGCACTGCGGAACTCGTGGGGCTTTGCAGTGCGCCCGGCGAACTCGACCACGTATCCGTCCTTGCCATAGTGTTCCTGCTCGAACGCCTGCTCGCCGGCCAGGTTGGAGGGAAGCTCATCGGTCTCCCAGTATTGCTGCGGATCCCAGGGGGGCTTGCTGCCTTCCTTACCCCTGCTGCCATCGGTTGGGCAGATCACCGCCTGCTTTGACAGGTCGTATGCGCACAGCACCGACAGATAGGGGGGTCGCAACGGCTGCTGCAGCATGTAGGTGGCCAGCGCTATGTCTATCTGGTGGAGGTTGCTCATGCAGTTTGCCTGACGCGCTCGCTCGCGCGCGGCCTGGATCATCGGCATCAGCAGGGCGGCCAGAATAGCTATGATGCCGATAACGACCAGCAACTCAACGAGGGTGAAGCCTTGCCTTGTTTGCCCGCGTTTCATGTCCCGTTCTCCTTGAGGAGTTCACTACCTGGGCGTCCTGGCCGCCGCCCGCTGGCGCCCCCCGCGCGGCCAGCCTTGCGACCGATTTGGCCCCGCACAAACCCGGGATTGATCCAGCGCTCAGTCTAACAAATCAAGGCGCGCCCCTGCAACAGCGCGCCGGGCAGGCGCGCATTGCAACCGGGCGGCGTGGTGGGGCGCCCGCCCGCCAGCCGCTACAATGAGGGGACGGGAGGGCCGATAGGATGATCCAGCGCTTCCTCATAGCGGCCATTGACATCTACACGATCGTGCTGGTGGTGCGGATAGTGTTCACGTGGATGCCGGCCGAGGCGCGGGCCAACCAGTTCTACGAGTTCCTTCACGCGATCACCGAGCCGGCGATGCGGCCGTTCAGAAAGGTCGTGCCGCTGTTGGGCGGGGTGGACTTCTCGCCGGTCCTGCTTTTCGTGCTCCTTGCGGCAGCCCGGCACATCCTGGCCCGGCTTCGCTGAGCATGCGCTGCCGGGCAGTCCCCCGCCCTTCAGCGCAGGCCCGGCGGGTTGCTTTTGGGCCACGGTTGCGTTATTGTAGCGGCAGGCTAGGCACCTGATCAGCCAGCAGCCGAGCTGGTTCACGTCATGATTCCCGCGCTACAAAACATAAGAAACTTCTGCATCATCGCGCACATAGACCACGGCAAGTCCACGCTTGCGGACCGCCTGCTCCAGATCACGCACGCGGTGCCAGAGCGGGAGTTCCACGAGCTGATGCTCGATGACATGGACATCGAAAGGGAGCGCGGCATCACCATCAAGGCCAGTTGCGTAACGATGTGCTACCAGGCGCAGGGCCAATCCTACCAGCTCAACCTCATTGACACCCCCGGCCACGTGGACTTCAGCTACGAGGTGACGCGTGCACTGCAGGCATGCGAGGGCGCTATCCTCTTGGTGGACGCCAGCCAGGGGATCGAAGCCCAGACGGTGGCAAACTATTCACTGGCCCGGGAAAGCGGGCTGGCGATCGTGCCGGCCGTCACCAAGATTGACCTGCCGCAAGCGCGCCCGATCGAGACCATGGAAGAGCTCGAACTGAGCTTTCACATTGACCCCGACGCCGTGCTGGCGGTGAGCGGCAAGACCGGCCAGAATGTCGAGGAACTCATCGAGGCCGTCATCGAGCGCGTGCCGCCTCCGTCGGGCGACCCGGGCGGCCCCTTGAGGGCCCTGATCTTCGACTCGTTCTACGACGAGTACAAGGGCGTCGTGGTCTTCGTGAGGGTCGCGGACGGAGAGGTGCGGCGCGGGGACGAGGTAGCCATGATGGGCACTGGCACTCGGCACGAGGTAACCGAGGTGGGGATCTTCCGGCCCGCCATGACGCCTGCCGACTGCCTGGGCTGCGGGCAGGTGGGATATCTGACGGCCGGCATCAAGAACATCCGCGACGTGCGCATAGGCGACACGGTCCACCTGGTGCGCCGGCCTGCGGCCGCCCCGCTGCCCGGCTACAAAGAGCCCAAGCCGATGGTCTTCTGCGGGCTGTTCCCGCAAAACAGCGAGGATTTCCCAGCGCTGCGCTCGGCACTGGAAAAGCTGTCGCTGAACGACTCCTCGTTCGACTTCGAGCCTGAAAGCTCGGAGGCCCTTGGGTTCGGCTTCCGGTGCGGGTTCCTCGGGCTGCTGCACATGGAGATCGTCCAGGAACGCCTTGAGCGGGAAAACGACATCCCGATCATGCAGACGGCGCCGAACGTGAGCTACGAGGTCATCAACAAGAGCAGGGAGCGCCTGCGCATTGACCGTCCCTCCCAGATGCCCGGGCCGGGAGAGCTGGAGACGATCATGGAGCCGTGGGTGAGGCTGCGCATCATCACCCCGTCGGACTACGTGGGGAACGTGATGAAGCTGGTGGAAGGCCGACGCGGAGCCTACGGGAGCACGGAGTTCTTCAGCGACCGCAGGGCGATGTTGCTATATGAGGTGCCCCTGGCGGAGATCGTCTACGACTTCTTCGACCGCCTCAAGTCCATCACCCGCGGCTACGGCACGATGGACTACGAGCTGATCGGCTTCAGGACAAGCGAGCTGATGAAGGTGGACATCCTGGTCAATGAGACGCGGGTGGATGCCCTGTCCTTCATCTGCCATCGGGCCGCGGCGGAGGGCCGGGGGCGGCGGGTAGTGAAGCTACTGCGCAAACACATACCCCGACACCTCTTCCCCATCCCGCTCCAGGCGGCAATCGGCAACCGGGTGATCGCCCGCGAAACCATCAGCGCCCTCAGAAAGAACGTGACGGCCAAGTGCTACGGCGGCGACATCACGCGCAAACGCAAGCTGTGGGAA
>CAYYNS010000301.1:0-2900 GCA_964473085.1 uncultured candidatus Brocadiaceae bacterium | reverse complement strand
CGCCTTGGGGAACCGTCACCGGCCCGGCCTTCTACGTAGCTCCCGAACAGCTTGCAGACCCCGCAGCGGGCGACGTCCGGTCAGACCTTTACATGCTCGGCTGCACGCTCTACGAGATGCTCTCTGGCCGTGTCCCTTTCGACGGCCAGAGCGCAGAGGAGGTTCTGGCCGCCCGCCTCGGGGTGCCTCCCCCTTACCTGGCGGCGGCCGCCCCGGAGATGCCAGCGGAGGTATCGGGCTTCGTCGGCCGGCTGATGGGCACTCGGCCAGAGAACCGGCCCGCCAGCGCGGCAGAGGCCCTGGCGGGACTGCGGAACCTGGCACAGAGCCTGAGCGGGCGGCCGCTCGTGGCCCCGGCCAGTCGTACGGCAGGGGCGCGCGCAAGCAGGCTGCGGGTGGCGCTCTGGACCGCCCTGGGGGTCACGCTCGTTGCGCTGGCGCTGATCCCGATCTGGAGGCTGCGGGCGGAGCGTACAAGGGAGCAGCACCGACCGTTCGCCGTTTCGCCGTACGGCGAACGAAACGGCGCCGTGGGACGCCCTCTGGGCGGGACGCTCATCGTTGTTGAGCCCCCCCGTCTTCCCGCCGTACGGGAGGCAGATGATACGTTGCCGGACGAGCTGCGCCGGGCCATCCTGGCGCTGGCCGCCGTGCGCCTGGGCTCGCTGGGACCGCTTGCCCCGATAGACCCTTTCCGCACGGAGGAGCTCCTGGCCCGCCCGCCGTACGGCGAGTTCGCCGTACGGCGAACAGGTGGGCTTGACCAGGTGCTGCTGGCCACCGGTGCGGCTTACCTGCTGCGCATAACGCATTCGCCGGGCCCTCCTTTTCGCCGTACGGAGAACGGGCGGCTCAAATGGGAGCTGTCGCTCAGCGCGCTTGCCGGCGAGCGGTGGACAGTGCGGGCACAAGCAACGACGGCCCCGGACGGCAGCGACGCGGCTGCTGCGATCGGGGCGGCGCTGGACGGCCTCGGGCGCCAGGCCGCCGAGAGGCTCGGTGTGGCTGTTCCGCGCCGTACGGCGGGTGAGCCAGCCTCCAGCGACATTGCCGCCTGGAAGCTCCTTGGACGGGCGTGGAGCCTGGAGCGCTCTGGCCGCCTGGCGGAGGCGCGGCAGGCGCTTGAGCAGGCGCCCCCCGCCGTACGGCGGGCCGGCCCCGTGCTGCTGATGCGCGCCTTCTACGAGGCCGCCGACTCGTGGGAGAAAACCGGGCAGCTAACTGCGCCTCCCCCACCAGGCGAAGGTATGGCGGGCGAGCTGGCGCTGCTGGCACAGACCCTGGCGGCCCTGAACGCCGGGGATGCGGGCCGCATCAACGCAGCGATGGGCAGCTACCTGACGGCCCATCCGCGTTCGGCGCGGGGACATTACCTGCTGGGGCTCTGGCGCTCGGCAAGCGGCAGCGCGCCTTACGGCGGGCCGGACGAGGCGCAAGCGGCGCTCTGGCGGGCGCTGGAGCTTGACCCCGGCTACCTGCCGGCAGCCCGCGCAGCGGCGCGCCTTGCTGCGGCCGAGCCGCCGTACGGCGGGGCCGAGCGGCTCCAGGCCCTCATCGAGCGCTACCGCAGCATGGAGCAAGACCCCCAGAAAGTCAGCGCCCTTGAGGCCTACTGCGCTGAGCTGCGCGGGCCTCAGTAAGGTACAATGTCGGACAGCCGCGAGATGCTCACCACCTCGCGGGCGAGCACGCGGACCGAGTGCCGGTTCACCCGCACGCCGTGCTTGAGCGTGTCAATCAGGTAGCGGTCAACGGAGCTTACGGAGTCCCGCAGGTCGTGCACGTCCACGTCGCTCAGTAGCAGCGTGCCGGAGTCGAGGCGGGTCAGCACGCCGATGTAGACGAACGGGCCTTTGGTGTCCACCACGACCTGCTCGCCGACGAGGGCTTTGAGTTCCGGTGCAAAGCTTCTTGGCGAGGGCATCTCTAGAGCGCGACCGTTCAACAGGTGCTTGAGGGAAGCCCAGCGGGCTGACAGCCCATTCAAGCACCGCCGCGCTGGCATGTCAAGGGCGCGGCCGAGCGGAGAGATGGGATGAGGCTCTTCCGCAGGGGAGCTCGCAAGGAGGGACCAGACCGCTTTCCGGGCTACTTCGTCACTCGCCTGGTGCACAGCGGCGACAAGTCCTTCGTGTTCGAGGCGACCAGGCGGCCCGACAGGCCCCCGGGCGGCCTGGAGGGACTGGGGCCAGTAGCGATCAAGCTCTACACGCGCAGCTACGAGCGGGCAGCGGCCGAGATCGAGCGCCACTACGGCATCCCCTCCGAGGCCCAGGTGGGCATGCTCCTGAACCCGGCCTCCGCCGAGGGCTCCCTGAGCCTGCCCATTGTCGCGACGATAGGCGAGGGGCGGGAATACGGGCGGCGAGGCGGCGCGCGCTACATCTTGCAGGAGTTCGTGCAGGGGGTGGGGCTCAAGCACCTGATCTCGTGCGCCGACCCGATGGTGGAGGAGCGCACGGGATCGCTGGTGCTTCAGATGTGCCGTGCCCTGCGCGCGGTGCACAAGAAGGGGCTGGTGTTCCGCGACTTCTGCTCGGACAACGTCATGGTGAGGCCCGACGGGACCCTGAAGCTGATTGACCTGGGATTTGTAGCGCCCGTGGGCATCGCCTTCAAGGAGCGCAGCGGCACCCCAAGCTACATGTCACCGGAGCAGATACGGGGCGAGCCGCTGGGGTTCGAGACGGACATCTACTCGCTGGGCGTGGTGGCCTACGAACTGCTGGCTGGCCGCCTGCCGTTCATCAGTGACGTGGCCGCCTCGGATGAGGCGAGCGCGCGTCGGAGGCGGGCGGAGCTGTTGCGCATGCACCTGGAGGCGCCGCCCCCGCCCCTGCCACAGCAGGTGCGGGAGCGGGCAAGGGCGCTTTGCGATGCCCTCCCCCAGGCGGATGTCC
>CAYYNS010000300.1:0-2902 GCA_964473085.1 uncultured candidatus Brocadiaceae bacterium | reverse complement strand
GTGCAGCCGGGCGACGTGGTGGTTTCGAGCCGCCTCGCCTTGCCCATCGCGGAGTTCGACAGTATCGAGAAGGTCGCGGCGCTCATCGCCTGTGCGGACGCCTTCGTCGGGAATGACAGCGGCCTCACCCACCTGGCCGCTGCCCTGGGCGTGCGGACTGTTGCAGCCTTCGGCCCCACCGACCCGGCCGTCTGGGGCCCGCTGGGAAAGGCCGTGACCGCGCTGAGGGGAGCTGCAGAAGGCGGGGCGTCGTGGGCATGGCCGGACGTTCAACAGGTGCTGGCCGCCGTGCTGGCATCGGAGAGCGCCCGCGCGTAGCGATGCGGGCTCCCCGCCGTACGGCGGGGCGTCAATCTGCCTGGCCTTGTGCCGGCACGACGACCTCGACGACCTCCAGCCGCCGCACGTTGACCAGGGGCGAAGCGGTCACGTGCTTGAACATCGGTTCGGCCCTGCCCGGCTCTGCGAGGGTGACAGTGGCCACTGGCAGGCCCGCAGGGATAAGCGGCTTGCGTGAGATCAGCTCGTCCACCGGCGCACTCACCAGCACGTCGCCCTGCTGCACGCCGGCATACCGGTCCAGCCAATCCACGGAGCACGTGACCCCCCCGGTGCCCTGGAGCACGCACAGGTCGCGCGTACGCTGCACGCGGCAGGGAAGCGAACTGGCAGCGTCGGTCAGGAGCCTCACGCGGCTTCGCCAGAGGCCGACCTCGCTGATTTTGCCGACAATAGCGCCCGCTGCGCAGACGGCAAGCCCCTCTCTGACGCCCTCGCGCATGCCACCCGCGATGGTTATGCTCTGGTGCATGGGGCTGGAGTCGTAGGCCGTCACCGGAGCGCTCAGGACGCGAGCGGCGAACCCTTCCACCTGGAGCTGCTCGAAGCTCCTGAGGCGCCGCTGCCAGTCAACGACGAGCTCTTTGAGCAGGATGCGCTCGTTGCGCAGGCGCTGGAGTTCCTGCTGGAGGCTCCGCGCGCGGTCCTGCGACAGGAGCGCGTCCCGGAGGGTTCCCGCCGTCGCCGCAGCGCCCCCCGCGGCGTTGAAGACGACGGCCTCCGCAGGCCCGGCGGCCTGCGTAAAGACGACGCGGGCGGGCGCCGTCACCCGCGCCGGCAAAAAGAGGATGGCGACGGCGACTGACACCGTGCAGGCGACCGCAAGCAGCCTGCGCCTCAGTTCCGGGCGAAACCTGGCCATGAGCTTCCACTCGGCAGTCCCGCGCCTCAGAAGGACGTGGCCTGTCATTCTACTGCTCGCCACTGTCACGCATCAACGGCCCCGCCAGCGGCCGTGCACGGCACAGGGGGGCGGGCGTTGACCTATCAGCCGGCCCGCTTGCCTGCGGCTTCCCCGTAAAGCTCCAGTAGCTGCCTTGCTGCCTTGTCCCAGCGGAACGAGCGGGCGCGCAACAGGCCAGCCTCCGCCAGCCGGCGCCGGCAGTCCTCCGAGGACTCGATCTGGTACATTGCCTCCGCCAGGAAGTCCGGCCTGGGTTCCCGCACCAGGAACGCCGCCGCCCCCACGCTTTCCGCCAGCCCGCCGGCCCCGCTCGTGATCACCGGCGTGCCGCACGCCATGGCCTCCAGCGGCGGAAGGCCGAAGCCTTCCACCACGGACGGATAGACCAGGGCGAGCGCGCTGGCATAGATCAGCGGCAGCTCTTCGCGCGGCACGTATCCCAGGCGCACCAGGCGGTCTTGGAGGCCAAGCTCGCGCACCTTCTCCCGCGGCCTGTCCCAGCCCCACGTCTCGCTGCCTACCATCAGGAGTTTTCGCCGCGAGCCGTATTCCTCCCTCAACAGCGCCACGGCCTCCAGCAGGGCCACCACGTTCTTTTTCGGCTCCACATTTCCAACAAAAAGGAACGGCCGCTCCTGCAGGCCCCTGCTGCGCAGGAAGCGTTCGACAGCCTGCGGGTCCTGCGGTTCAAAGACATCGTCCACCGCGGGGGGGACGACTCGCGCCCGCTCGGCCGCCCACGGGAACAGGGCGCACAGGATGCCCCGCGTCCAGTGAGACGTGCAGTGAAGCACGGCCGCACGCTCGATCGCAGCGGGCATCATCAGGCGGTAGTGCAGCACGTTGAGCCGCTTGCAAAGGCTGGGGTGGGTGTAAACGAAAAGGTCGTGCAGCGTCACCACCGTCGGCGCCCCCGACCAACGCGGCATGACGTAGGCAGGGCAGTGAAGCACGTCCAGGCGGTCGCGCCGCACGTGGGTCGGCAGGACGAGCTGCTCCCAGGCGATCCGCGCCAGCCGGCTGCCGCCGGGAACGGCAGCGCGAAGGAGGCGCACGTTCGGCCCGGCCTCGGTCGCCAGCGGCCCGGACTGGCGACGATGGTAGACGACGTAGCGGTTCCGGCAGTCGGTGCTGGCAAGGGCGCTTACCAGCCCCCGCGTCCAGACCCCCACGCCCGTGTCGCGCGGGCCAAGCACCATCGCGTTTATGCCTATCCTCACCGCCCGTTCCCTCACGCAGGACGCGTCAATTATAGGATACGGTCCAGGCCGCTCAAAAGCCCGTGCGGCCTGCCCGCCGCCGGCGGGCCATTTGACCGCAGCAGGGTAATGCGCTATAAGGCAGTTCGTCTCGCAAGCTGGCGCGGCCCGCCGTCTGGGGGAGGTCCCAACGTGGCAAAAAAGGCAAAGGTCGTGCTCGCCTATTCGGGCGGGCTGGACACGTCCGTGGCCGTGCGCTGGATTCAGGAGAAATACGGCCTGGACGTGATCACGCTCACCGCCGACCTGGGCGCGCAGAAAGACCTGGAGGCCGCCCGCCGCAGGGCGCTCCAGGTGGGGGCGATCAAGGCGCTGGTGGTGGACGCCCGGGAGGTCTTCGTGCAGTACTTCGTGTGGCCTGCCCTGCAGGCCGGGGCGGTCTACGAAGGCGCCTATCCCC
>CAYYNS010000299.1:0-2904 GCA_964473085.1 uncultured candidatus Brocadiaceae bacterium | reverse complement strand
GCCTGGCAGCCGTCAACCAGCACCCGCACACAGGCGCCGCGGAAGTCGGGAACCTCAAGCAATGCCCTTTCTCCCTTGCGCAGCCCGACCGTCGCCTGGCAGCGATACGCCACCGCCCCGCCGTAGAATGGCAAGCCCTGTTCCGTCCAATCGCCGAACTGCACCGGGCGCACGCGGCAGATGCAAGCGCCCTTGCGGTCGAGCACAACCCCGAAGTCGCCGAGCAGGAACATTGCCTCCAGGTTCGCGTCCTCGTCGAATTGGCCGCGCAGCGTCAGGACGTTCTCGCCCGCGACCAGCGCGCTCGGATCGAGCGGCAACGTCCGTATGGCGTTGTCCACCCACCAGCCGCACTCCGCCTCCGCCGGCACCAGGTGACCGTTGAGCCGCACCTCGAAGCGCCCCGGGTCCTCAAGGGCAAGCGTCAGCTCGCCTGACGGGATGTCAACCGCGCCGAACCGGTAGCGAAGCTCGACATGCGCTGACGGGCCGCCCTCCACTTTCCTGCGGGCCCAGGGCTGCGCCATCGCCCCGCCGCGGGGGACAAGTCCGATCGCTTTGCGGATGGCCGCATCTACGCGCAGGATTTCGTCAGGCCCACGCCAGCGCCCGCTTCCAAGCCGGTAATGCGCCATGTCCAGCACAAGGACGTTGGGCTCGGTCCTGGAGGCCGACCACTTGAGCGCGCCTAGCGAACGCGCCCGCACCTGTCTCAGCTTCGCCTCGCGCCGCAGCCGTTCGGCTGCCTGAGTCACCACGAACAGCCGACTGCCAGAGGGCGGCATCGTCGTCTCGAACCTTACCGCACCCTCGATCCTCCGGACGGCCACCGAGTAACGCCTGCCCGTCTCGGCGTCCCAGCGCTGCACGTTGCCCTGCGCCCGCAGCTCCACCGTCAGCGGGCCGGTCTCTGACTTGCGGTTCGTGTTGCACAAAAACAGGTAGTGATTGTCGCCTTCCCGCTGCAACAGGTAGAGCACGTCCGGGTGCTCTGCGCCCTGCGGTTTGCGGACGCTGACGGCGCGCGCGGTGGCTCCCACAGCCTGGGCAACGGCCGGGCGCTCGTACGGGACCCGCACGCAGCCCGCGGCAAAGGCCAGCGCGGCCTGGCCCCCCGGCCGGCCATCCACATAGGGCGGCAGGCCGCCGCAGAAGATAACCGTCCCGCCCGCCCCGGCCAGTTCCGCCAGCAGCCTCAGCGTGCTGGAACGCACCGTTACCAGCGGCGGCACCAGCACGGCGTCGTAGGCGGCGCGGCCGACTGCCAGTCTCGGCGGCCTGCCGTGCTGGAGGCGGCCCAGGCGCCCCATCATGTCCTCGTCGCCGTAGTCGAAGTCCACGTGCTCCTGAAGGAGCCAGGACCGGAGCTCCTGGAACTGCTCATCCAGCCTGCGGATGGCCTGGTCCTGCCTGCAATCCACAGTGACCAGCGCCCAGAGGCTCTCGACCGGATGCACGACGAGCAGCCGCCGCACCGCCTCCCCGCGGCTCATCACCGCGCCCACGCGCGCGAAGTAGTCCTCCACCCGGCGGTAGTGAGGCCACCAGGGCGACTGGAAATGGATCGAGCCCGGATAATCACGCTTCGCCTGGCCCAGCATCGTGTACCAGGAAAGGTGCTGGCAGCGCAGGTTCACGCCGAGGGCCGCCTGCCAGTCCCCGACCGCCTTGTGCCCCTCGAAGCTGAAGTCCCAGCCCGTGCAACCGTACAGCTCGCTCAGCATCCACCTTCGCCCCATCTGGCGCATGACGCTGGAGCACTGCTTGGCTGTCCCGTACTCGTAGCTGTGCTCTGTCAGGACGTCTATGCCCTGCGCCTGCATGTGCTCGTAGGAACGCATGGCAGCGCCGACCACAGAGGTCTGAGACCACAGCGTCTCCTCACTGAGCACGTGGCCTGTGAACAGGATGCCGTTTTCCCCGCACCACTGTCCTATCTGCCGCCCGAACGCATCGGTGAACAGAAAGGTAATGCAGTCGAAGTAGTCACGCCGCGCTGCCGAGACGGGCTGTGCTGCCGTATTGAAGAACAGCTCCGGCAGGTGGTCCAGTATGTCGTAGCCGTAGCGCTCTCGGAAGGTGCGGGCAAGCCCGTCCGTCCACGGAACGCCCCAGGCGGGGAGGCCTGCGAACTTGCCCTGCCGCATCACGCCCCCGTAGTAAGGCTCGTCCGTGAATATGCCGGGGACCAGCTTTCCAAACGCATGGCCGATCCGCTTGCGGTAGGCCTCGTGCGTCACCTCGATGAATCGCTGCACGGCCTCGTAGCTCATGGTGTCCAGGTATGTGGCGCCGTTGTAACGGGGGCTCGGCTCATCCACGACGACGAAGAAGGCGAGGAGCTTTGAGCCCTCCGGCAGGGCTTGCGCCGCTGCGAGCCCCTCCAGGCGCCTCAGGTCCCGCGCCTTCGCGCCCTCCAGGCGGGCAGCGAAGACGGCCAGCGGTTGCCGGTCGGTCTTGAGTTCCCCCGGCTGGCAGGCGACCATGAAGAGGCGGCGGTGGCGGAAGCGCTCCTCGCGGGTCACCAGGCCCCCGGCGGCGCCGGAGGGCCAGCGGTCCTCGTCGTAGAGCCAGGCCTCCATGCCCAGCTTCTGCGCCTCATCCACGCACGCCTCCACCATCTGGAACCACTCCTCTGCCAGGTAGGGCGTGGCCAGGCCGACGCGGGAGTGCATGAAAAAGCCGCCCAGACCCATGCGGTGCATGACGCGTATCTGGCGGCGCAGCTCCTCGGCCTGGAGCCTGCCATTCCACGCCCAGAACGGCTTGCCGCGATACTGCGAGGGCGGATCGGCGAACAGCCTCTTGAGTTCTTCCATGGAACCTCCTGCCTCCCACTTCGCTGATCCACGTAACGCGGCGTGGACGCGCTGCTGGCGCGGATCACAGCTTGTGGACATGCGG
>CAYYNS010000298.1:1800-2910 GCA_964473085.1 uncultured candidatus Brocadiaceae bacterium | reverse complement strand
AAGCTCCTTGGTCCCCGCACGCGAGGCCTGGGCCAGCGCCGACTCTATGGCAGTGGCGTCGAACTCAAAACGCGGCGCAGCCTCGGGCCTCGCCCTGCTCCAGCAGTGAAAACGGTACATCGCGTCGAGCGTCGTCACAGCCCGCTCGGGGTGTGGATAGCTGGGCACGCCCCTGCGTTGAAGCACCTCTGCGCCGCGCTGGGCCGTCAGGCTCCCCATGAACGCGGCCAGGATGGGCTTTTCCGTCCGCGCAGCGGCGTCGCCGATCGTCTCGGCCGTCGCCTCAACCTCAGTAGAGGTCTGAGGCGTAAGGATGGCGAGGATGGCGTCAACGGCGTCGTCCTGCACGAGGGCGTCAATGGCCAGCCGGTAGCGGTCTGCGCGCGCGTCGCCGATGACGTCAACGGGGTTGTGGGTGTTGGCGCCGCGCGGAAGCTCCTGCGCGAGGTGAGACTGCGTGGCTTCCTTCAGCGTTGCCATGCGCAGGCTTGAGGACTCGATGGCGTCGGTGGCCAGGATGCCCGGACCGCCTGCGTTGGTCACGATGGCCACGCTGGGCCCTTTCGGCGGCGCCTGGCGCGAGAAGGCGAGCACATAGTCGAAGAACTCCGTGACGCTGCGCGCGCGGATCACGCCGCTCTGCCTGAAGGCGGCCTCGTAGGCAGCGTCGGAGCCTGCCAGGCTGCCCGTGTGGCTGGCGGCGGCGCGGGCGCCCGCGCTCGTTCGGCCCGACTTCAGGATCAGCACCGGCTTGCTCTTCGTTACCCGGGCCGCCACTTCCATGAACTTGCGCCCGTTGCCGATGCTCTCCACGTAGCCAAGGATAACGTCCGTCGCGTCGTCCTCGCCGAGCGCTTCGATAAGGTCGCTTTCGTCAACATCGGCCCTGTTCCCGTAGCTGACGAACCGCGAGATGCCGAGGTTTTGCGCTTCCGATCCACAGAACCAGTCAAGCACGGCTGTGCCCATGGCGCCGCTCTGACTGAAGAACCCGACGTTGCCCGGCGGCGGGGTGGCCGCGCTGAAGGAGGCGTTCAGGCGGTGCGGCGGGCTGATGACCCCCAGGCAGTTGGGCCCGATCAAGCGCACTGCGTGCTGCGCGCAGCGGCG
>CAYYNS010000298.1:0-1700 GCA_964473085.1 uncultured candidatus Brocadiaceae bacterium | reverse complement strand
GGCGTGCGACTGGCGCCGACGACGGCGACCGAGGCGGGCTCGAAGAATTTCTTCAGCATGCCGCTTCAACTCCTGGGCGATGGGCCTCCTGACTGCGCACTGCAAGCTCAAGGGCCGCGGGCAGACCGCAAAACGGCAGGGTCCGATCGTACGGAATACAGGGGGGCAGCGCAAGTGGCCTGCGGTCCTTCATAGCGCCGGGGCGGGCCGCGATTTGCCGCAGGCCCGCAGTCGGGGATAGAATCGCCCTGTAACAGGCGTCTCAGAACATGTCCTGGGGGAGACTATCACATGGCCCCGCCAGCAAGCAAAGAAGGCGATGTGCCGGTCCTTTTTGTGAGCGGGCTGACCATCCCGGACGCTTGGGAGAAGGCCCTCCTGGCCGTGCACGACGAGGGCATCCAGGTGCGCACCGAGTACGACGGCCCAGGCGATCCTCCCAGCCTCGACGCGACAGTGCTGGTGGAGGTCAGAGAGCCGCTGGCGGAACCCCGAATCCACAGGAACTTCCCCGGCGGCCCCGTCGAACTGGAAGCCTACCGCCAGGAAGTCCTCTTCGGGATCCACGACCACTGGATAAACCCGCGCGAGGGCAAGTGGACCTACACATATCACGAGCGGCTCTTCGCATACCGTCCGACCTACGACCTGTGCGACATGGAAGGGCGCCACAGGCTCAGGCCCGTCAACCAGGTGGCGTGGATGATCGAGAAGCTCTGCCAGGCGCCTCACACGCGCCGCGCCCAGGCCGTCACGTGGATTCCCACCGCTGACCCGGCCACGGACGACCCGCCCTGCCTTCAGCGGCTCTGGGCGCGCCTGCTGCCAGCAAGCAGCGGTGGATGGCGCCTCAACCTCAACACGCACTGGCGCTCGCGCGACCTCTACAAGGCCTGGTTCATGAACGTGTTCGCCCTGACCGACCTCCAGCGCTGGATGGCCGAGCAGATCGCAGCACGGCTCGGGGCGCCGGTATGCTGCGGCCGATACGTGGACATCAGCGACTCCCTCCACATCTATGGCAGCTACAGAGACCAGAGCCTGGAGGCGGAGGTCCGCAAGATGAAATCCTCCCCGTACAGCGACCGCGCCTGGGACAGTTCGGTGCTTGAGCCGATGTTCGAGGAGGCGCGGCGCAAGCTCGCCGAGGACCCGGACTGCTATGCGCGTGGCCGCCTGCGGCCGCTGCAGTAACGGCCGCTCTCAGGAGAGCCCCCGCGCGATCGGGAGCACCTCGCTCAAGTCCGAGATCACGAAATCAGGGGCAGGGATCGCGTAAGAGAGTTTGCCCGGTGGCGGCTCCGATTCCGCCGTGCGCAGCAGCACTGTGGCGACGCCCGCGCGCGAGGCCCCCAGCACATCCGTAACCGGATCGTCCCCCACGTAGAGCATCTCTGCGGCGCCGATGCCAGCCAGCTCCAGCGCGCGCTGGAAAAGCCGCGGGTCAGGCTTACAGTAGCGCTCGATCTCCCCGATCACTACGTGGTGCAGGCAGGGCCCGAGGCCGAGTGCCTCCAGCACGTAGCGCTGGACCGCCGGGGGGCCGTTGGTGATGACCCCGACGATCTGCCCTCCCCTGCGCAGGGATTCGAGCACGGCACGGGCGCCCGGGCGCACGAACGAGCGCATCCGGAACCTGCGGGCCGTGTTGTAGAAGCGACTCAGCTCCTGCGCCAGCCCCTCTTGCTCCACCCCGTAGC
>CAYYNS010000297.1:506-2916 GCA_964473085.1 uncultured candidatus Brocadiaceae bacterium | reverse complement strand
GCAGCCTCGCCCTCGCCCGCCGTACGGCGGGTCGCGGCCACGGGAGGTTTTGATAGAGGCTCTAACTGCGGGGGCTGGGACGGCCTGGCGCGCGGGGAATCGTCTGTGCTGGAGATTGCTTGAAGGCGTCGCTTCCCACCGCCGTGAGGAAGGGCTTGTGGGCACAGCAAGAACAGTTCGCCATCAGGCGGGCCTTCCTTTTGAGCAGAGCCACAGAAGCGGAAGGCGTGGCAGGAGCCACCTCAGGTAACCGCCGTAAGTGCGCCTGCCGCAGGGTACCGACAGGTACTCTGTGAGAATCCTGGCATCCCGAGCGGCGGCTTTGAAAAGCGGCCCTTGCCAGTGGTAAATGACACGCGCCAGTCGCCGCGCCCATTGAAGGTCGCCCCCGAACTCTTGCCAGCAGCGTGCCGCATACTCCCGCAGGCTTTCCCGACTGAAATCCTTACGGCTTTCGGCCGCCATGGCGACCTCGGCGGCAAGTTGGCCGGATCGTATGGCATGCGCCATCCCTTCTCCGTGGAGCGGGTCGCCGAAGCCCGCTGCATCACCAGCCACAAGGAGGCGCTCTCCATAGATGGGGTGCCCGAAGCCGGCGCACGGAATGAAGTGCCCGTGCGGCTTGAGCCCCGACAAGCAGAGCCCACGCTCCGCCAGGAGCTGGCGAAGGGTCGCCAGTAGCCGGGGCCATCGCGGTCCCATGCTCGCAGCGCCGATCGCCCAATACGACCCGTGGTCGAAGGCCCAGCCGTAGCCGAAAGGAACGATGCCGAAGTAAAGGTCGAGCAGGCGCGGGACGTCGCCAGGGCCACGATCGGCACTAGCCGGGACGTGCGCCTGGACACAAAACCACTGCTCGTCCCGCGGTTCGGCGGGCATAAGGGACCGACTCAGCCTCCTGCTTGCACCTTCGCAGATGATGGCGCACTTGGCCGCCACCGACCGCTGCGCGGTCCTAAGGAGCGCCTGCCCGGCCTCCACCGTGACTGACGCGACTTCGTTCCACTCGGTCCGTGCGCCGCACTCGCGGGCCTTCTCCACGAGGAACTCGTCAAAACGCGACCGTGTCACGAGCACTGCGAAGTGGTCCTGGAGCGCAGCCTCTATCATGGCGCCGTATGCATGAATCCGAACGCCGTGAATCTTCGCATCTATCAGGGGCGGCGGCAGGGGAAAGCCGAGATGGCTCATAGCATGGACGGGCAGCGCGCCAGCGCACAGCTTGTCTCGCGGCATCCTGCTGCGCTCGAACAGGACAACATCAGCCCCCTGCCTGGCAAGCCGCGCGGCTGCTGAAACACCTGCCGGGCCGGCGCCTATGACTGCAAAGTCACACCTTTCTGTTCCAGCACTTCTCACCGTGCCACGCCACAAGTTCACGTGACGATCATGCCTATCTGCAACGCGCCCCATCTCAGGCATCAATCCTCGCCAGAAGCGTAGCCGCGATGTGGTCATCGGTCAAGACGGGGAAACTCAGGGGGGCCTGCGCGGAGTGTCCCCCGATGTTTTCCGCCAGAAGACCTGAACCCTCGTCAGCAGAGACACACAGGCCGAGGGCGCTGAGTCTATATGCCGCCGCTGCCTTCGAAGCGCGGGTGGGCCGGGGTCCACAGATCTGAGATGGGATGGTTCCGGCGGGGGAGTCATTTGCATGAGGCGCACAGGTAGGTTATAAGGGGCGCGCTGTGCGCATAGTGCTTATCGCCCCTACGTCGCGCTCGGCTTCCGTAAGTGCACGGTCGCGGGCCGTGCCTGTTTCTTATGCGGACTTTACGGCATGCAGCACGGTCCCATTTCGCTCAGGGTTTCTGTGACGGACAGGTGCCAGCTTCGCTGCCTCTATTGCATGCCGGCTGACGGGATGCCGGACCGTAGCCGCGCGCAGCTCATCACCTGCGGCGAAATTGTGCGGTTCGTGCGCTTCCTGAAGTCATGGACCGGCCTGTCGAAGGTCCACATCACCGGTGGGGAGCCGCTGCTGAGGCGCGGGATCATCCGACTGGTGGAGAGGCTTTCCCGCGAGGGCCTTGCTGATCTTGCGTTGACCACCAACGGTCAATTGCTTGCGCAGCGTGCCCCTGAGCTGAAGCGGGCAGGGCTGCGCCGGTGCAACGTCAGCCTCGACAGCCTCGAGGAGCGGACGTTCGCATACCTGACGCGGGGCGGCGAGCTGCGCAGGACCCTGGAGGGCATTGACGCTGCCCTCAGGTGCGGCCTGCGGCCGGTGAAAATAAACACCGTCCTGCTCAGGGGGCACAACGATGCCCGGGTTGCGGAGCTTGCCCGGTGGGCGCTCGGGCGCGGCTGCGCGATCCGGTTCATCGAACTGATGCCGCTGGGATACGCCAGGTCAGTTTTTGGCCGCCTGTTCGTGCCCGCATCTGAGGCGCGTGCCCGTCTGGAGAGG
>CAYYNS010000297.1:0-496 GCA_964473085.1 uncultured candidatus Brocadiaceae bacterium | reverse complement strand
GCGCGCGGCTGCGCCTGACCAGCACGGGCTGCCTGGTTCCGTGTCTTGCCCGTGGCTGCGGAACGAACGTGCGGCGGCTGCTTCGGTCGAACTCGCCCGGCGCCCGGGACGCCCTGGCGCGGATTGTGGATGCCGAACTGCGCCGCAAGGGCGGTTGCCGAAGCTTCAAGCAGGCTGCCCCCATGGCAGTCGTGGGTGGATGAGTCGAGGCCTCTGGCGGTCGCTCTGCGCGGCGGACGTGCGAGCGCCGGGTGTTGTGCGCACGGGGAGGTTTGATCATGTCCCGGGTTGAAGCGCTCTGTATCAGTGAAAAGAAGGGCGAACGGAAGCGGCCGGTTGATTGCGCCCTGTTTTGTGCGGGGCACGGGATCGAGGGGGACGCGCACGCTGGCCCGTGGCATCGGCAGGTGAGCCTGCTTGCCCTGGAGGATGTCGAAGAGCTGAGGCGGCGCGGCCTGCCGCAGATCGCCCCGGGCGCCTTCGCGGAGAACGTCTT
>CAYYNS010000296.1:0-2919 GCA_964473085.1 uncultured candidatus Brocadiaceae bacterium | reverse complement strand
AGCCAGGTGGTGGTGGGACTGGACCCTCAGATCGGCCTGTTGCCCGGCGACATAGTGGACCGTGCCACTGCCGAGCACGGACGTACGCCGTCCGGGGCGGCGGCGGCCATCCTGCGCTTCAATCTGGGCGTGCTGGAGGCGGTGTCTGACATAGCCGTTGCAGTCAAGCCGCAGGTGGCCTTCTACGAGCGCTTCGGCTCGGAAGGCCTGCGGGCCTACGGACAGACGATCCGCGAGGCACACGCGCGCGGCCTGATCGTCATCGGGGACGTCAAGCGGGGCGACATCGGCAGCACGGCCGAGGCGTATGCGCATGCCCACCTGTGCGGTCCTGCCGCAGGAGAGCCGTGGGATGCCGCTGAGTTCCGCGCGGACGCGGTTACGGTCAACCCGTTTTTCGGCTCCGATGGCGTTCGGCCTTTCCTGGAGCAGGCCGGGCAGTCGGGCTGCGGGGTGTTCGTGCTGGTCAAGACCAGCAATCCCTCTTCCGTGGAAGTGCAGGACCTAGACTGCGGGGGCAAGCCCCTCTACGAGCACCTGGGGGCGCTGGTGGAGGAGTGGGGGCGCCCTTACGTGGGCGGCAGCGGCTACAGCCTTGTGGGAGCGGTGGTCGGTGCCACATTCCCCCGCGAGCTTGCGGCCCTGCGCCGGGTAATGCCGCATGCCGTCTTATTGGTTCCCGGCTTCGGGGCGCAAGGCGGCGGCGTGCAGGACGTGCTGGCGGCCTTTGACCCCAGCGGGCGCGGTGCCATCATCAGCTCCTCGCGCGCAGTCATCTACGCGTACCGAGGCGAGCCATATGCGCGCAAATGCGTCATGAAGGACTGGAAGGTCGCCGTCAGGGAGGCAGCGGAGGACATGCGGCGCGAGATCTGGCAGGCCACCCACGGCGGCTAGGGCGACATCAGCTCCATGTCCCCGTAGAGGCGGCACAGGGTGTCCGCCAGCTTGTCCGCGTGGTGGCGCAGCAGGTCCTGCTTTTCCCACAGCACCCTGGGCGCCGAGAGGTCTTCGATAAGGTCTGTCTGCACCACTCGCACGGGGAGATCCTTCAGGCCCGGATCAGCCATTACAAGCTCGGCGCCTTCCTGCTTGTAGCGCTCCAGGATTTCAGGGGCGGGGGGCGTTGAGTTGAGCAGCATGCAGTCCAACACGTGCTCGCCCAGGTGCTGCACGAGTGCCCGGTAGTGGTCGGACGGAGTGAAGCCGTCCGTCTGCCCCGGCTGGGTCATGATGTTGCAGACGTAGTGCTTGACCGCTGCGGAATCCGCGATCGCGCGTCGGATGCGCGGCACTAGGACGTTGGGCAAGATGCTGGTGAACAGGCTGCCCGGCCCCAGCACGATGATGTCAGCGGCCAGGATTTCCTCGACGGTCTCCTCCAGCGCCTCCGGGTCGCTCGGCTTGAGGAAGACGCGTTTGATGCGCGGCTTGTTGGGCGCGCGCACGTTGACCTCCCGTTCGACGATCGTGCCGTCCTCCAGCTCGGCGCACACATGGCAATCCGTGAGGGTCGGCGGCAGGACCTTGCCCTTGATGTTGAGCAGGTTGCTGATGATCTTGATCCCCTGTTGGAAGCTGCCCGTCATGTTGGTCATGGCTGCAATGATCAGGTTGCCCACGCTCATGCCTTGGAGCGACCCGTTGCGGAACCGGTACTGGAACAGTTCGTTAAGGCGGCGCTCCTTTTCTCCCGGTTCGCTCAGCGCCACTAGGCAGTTCCTCACGTCGCCGGGGGCGAGCATGCCAAGCTCCTCGCGCAGCCAGCCGCTGGACCGCCCACTGTCGGTTACCGCAACCACTGCCGTCAGGTTGCGGCTGTATGCCTTACAGCCCTCAAGGACGATGGGAGCGCCCGTGCCGCCGCCGACGGTCACGATTCGCAGGCTCTCTGGCATCTTGCCCATGTCGGCCAGGCGCATGATGGTGGGCACCTGGAAGACGTGGGTTATCCGATAGCGGGGCACTTCGAAGCGGTCGCGGGGTTCGGCCACGCTGAATCGCCCCCGCAGCATCTGCGCCGTCACCATGCCGAGCTCGTTGCCGATGCGGATCTCCTCGCCCGGCCTGTCCCCTACTATGAGCACCTCGCCAGGCTGGAGCTTGTACTTGCCGAGGAAGTAGCGCAGGCACTCGCTCATCAGCGCCCCGCGGTCCGGATCGCTCACCAGGATGTCGTCGAACTCGTGCGTCAGGCCCAGCTTGCGGATCTTGGCCTGCTGCCTGCGCTGTGGTCCCACCGTCAAAAGGAGACACAATATCCCCTGGCGGCGAAGCGTGCGCAGCGTGGGGAGGACGTCCGGGAAGGCAGCAATGTCGCCGCCAACCTCGTCGCTGTTGTAGGCCCGGTAGGCAGCGTGAAGCGCCTCGTCGGCCAGATTGTAGCGCCGCCCAATCTCATCGAAGACCAGAAAATATGGGCCGTGGATGTCTGCCAGCTCCCTCTGAAGCCGGTAGGCATCATCCACTGACATGGGCAACCCCGCTTTGATGAGCGCCTCGGCAGCCCGCCAGCGGGAGGCCTCAATCAGTGACCCCGTGCAGTCGAAAAGCGTGTCGTCGAGGTCAAACACCACGGCGCGTAGCGACGCGCGCATCTACGCATTCCTCAGAGAAGGTTGTGGCACTGTGCCACGCCTATGTCATTCTACCCTGCGGCCTACCCCGATGAAAACCCTCTGACTGCCGGCCCGCGCCTGGCGCCAGCGGTCATGAGTAGTGTGCCCGATAATTCTCAAGCGCGGCACAGATCGCCTCGACGTTCTCCAGCGGCACGTCCCGGTTGATCTCCGCGTGGAGCCAGAGGCCGCCCTCGGGCGAGCCGAGCTTGGCGACAGCCTCCCGCACGTGGCCTTCGATCTCTGCGGGGGTGCAGAACGGGAACATCTGCCGGTCCAGGTCCAGGTCCACGCACACCCT
>CAYYNS010000295.1:1737-2925 GCA_964473085.1 uncultured candidatus Brocadiaceae bacterium | reverse complement strand
GGAACGGCAGGGATTTCACCACGGGGCAGGTGCCCTGGGTGCGCGTGCACGTGCTAAAGGAGGCGCTCAAAGGAGGCACGTACATTCCCCTGTCGCGCCTGTTCCTCATGCAGGCCGATGATTGGCTGGCGAGCGTGCGCGCGGACGAAAGCCAGGCTTCCGTGCAGTACTGTGAGGCATGGTCGGTGGTCCATTTTCTGCTTCACGCGCGGGGCGGGCGCTATAGAGCGCGGGCGCTGGGTTACCTGGTGCTGATCGC
Organism: uncultured candidatus Brocadiaceae bacterium; assembly: GCA_964473085.1. Lineage (GTDB taxonomy): Bacteria > Planctomycetota > Brocadiia > SM23-32 > SM23-32 > CAYYNS01. Next base: position 2,666 of record CAYYNS010000295.1, on the reverse strand, counting down.
AGAGGGCATGGATTATGACCGGGCCTTCCAAGAGAGCTTCGGCTCTAACGTGGAGGGCTTTGAGCGGGCGTGGCGGCAATACGCGATGACCCTCGAGCCGGGGCCGGAAGATGTCTGCAGCAAGAACATGGAGGTCGTTGCGTTCGTCGCGCTGCGTTACTACGGGGATATGGACCGGTTCACGAGCCTGGAGCGGCTGCGCAGGGACTTGCTCGACAGCAACAGGCTGGAATGGCAGGTCGCCACTGGATGGGGCGAGGAGATTTCTGGAAAGGACAAGCGGCGGGTGACGGCCCTGTTCAGGTGTCCTTATGATCGGAGTTGGGCTGCGGTGAGCTATGTCCTGCTCAAGAACCTGCGTACGGGGCTGCCGGAGATCTACTGCACCCATCACCCCGGGATCGTCATGAAGGCGTATTACGTGGCCGGGGCGGAGCCGGGCAGGGAGGTGGAGGTTGAGCGCATAGTGCGGGCAACACTCCCGCCGGCGCTGGCAAAACAACTGGAGTCGCCCCACAAGCGGTGAGAGGGGGAGCATGCAGGGCCTGGGCACCAGGAGGTTGGATGCTTCAGCGCGCGAGCTGCGTGTGCTGCTGGCAGCGGCTGCGGTGGTTGTTGTGTGCCTGCTGGCGCTAAAGGGGCTACGCGTCTTGCTGGCTCCGGCCGGGTTCCGCGTCGAGAACGCGCGAGAGAGCCTTAGAGTGCCGGCGCGTCTGGACGTTAACACGGCGCAGGAATACGAGCTTGAGCTCCTGCCGGGGATCGGCCAGAAGCGGGCGCGCGCGATCGTGGCGAGCCGACAGGAGCAGGGGCCATTCGAGCGTCTTGAGGACCTGATGCGGGTGCCTGGGATAGGGCCGGAGATCGTGGAGACATTGCGCCCGCACCTGATGTGCGTCCCGCCGTCCAGGCGCAAGGACTGAGGGCAC
>CAYYNS010000295.1:0-1637 GCA_964473085.1 uncultured candidatus Brocadiaceae bacterium | reverse complement strand
GAGGCGGTGTTGGCAAGGTTCAAGCTCCATGCTGATTTTGGGCCTGCCGGCGACCAGCCGAAGGCCATTGAGCAGCTCACGGAGCGTTTCCGTGCCGGCGCGCGGTGGCAGACGTTGCTGGGCGCCACCGGTACGGGCAAGACCTTCACAATGGCCAACGCGATCCGGAACCTGGGCCTGCCCACGCTCGTGATGAGCCACAACAAGACCCTGGCCGCTCAGCTCTACAGCGAGTTCAAGCAGTTTTTCCCGGAGAACGCCGTCGGCTACTTCGTCAGCTACTACGACTACTACCAGCCGGAGGCCTACATTCCCAGCCGCGACCTGTACATCGCCAAAGACGCCTCGATCAACCAGGACATAGACCGCCTGCGGCTGGCCGCCACCACGCGCCTGATGGAGCGGGACGACGTCATCGTGGTGGCCAGCGTCTCGTGCCTCTACGGCATTGGAGCGCCGGAGGACTACCAGCAGATGTACGCCCAGATCGAGGTCGGGCAGGACCAGGAGCGGGACGCGTTGCTGAGGCGGCTGGTAGAGCTCCAATACAGCCGCAGCGACATGGAACTGAGGCGTGGCACGTTCCGTGCGCGGGGGGACGTGGTAGAGGTCTATCCGGCCTACGACGAGATCGCCTACCGGGTGGATTTCTTCGGCGACACCGTGGAGCGGGTCGTCGTGATTGACCCTCTGACGGGCCGCCGGCTGGAGGATGCAGGCGGGGTGACGGTCTTTCCAGCCAACCATTTCGTGACCCCCCTTGATCGCATCGGGGGCGTCATCGAGAGCATAGGGGCCGAGCTGGAGGAGCGGCTGGCTGAACTACGCGGGCAAGGCAAGCTGGTGGAGGCTCAGCGGCTGGAGGCCCGAACGCGCTACGACATGGAACTGCTGGCCGAGGTCGGATTCTGCCCGGGCATAGAGAACTACTCGCGGCACTTGAGCGGGCGCAAGCCAGGCGAACGCCCCGCCTGCCTGATAGATTACTTCCCCGACGAGTTCCTGTGCATCGTGGATGAGTCGCACCAGACGATCCCCCAGATCCATGCCATGTACCATGGCGACCGTTCGCGCAAGCAGACGCTGGTTGATTACGGCTTTAGGCTTCCTTCCGCCCTGGACAACCGGCCGCTCACCTTTGAAGAGTGGCAGCAGTTGGTGGACCGCGTCCTGTTCGTCTCGGCCACGCCGGGCGACTACGAGATCAAGATGTCAGGCGGGGTTGTGGTGGAGCAGATCATCCGGCCGACCGGACTTGTTGACCCCGAGATCGAGGTCGCTCCCGCGCGGGGGCAGCTACAGGACGTCATCGGCAGGGTCCGCGAGCGGACCAAGGCAGGGCAGCGAACCCTGGTGACGACCCTGACCAAGCGGCTAGCGGAGGACCTGGCGGACTACCTGCGGGACGAGGGCATAAGCTGCTGCTACCTGCACAGTGAGGTCCAGACTATCGAGCGGGTGGAGATCCTCAACGACCTGCGCCGCGGCCGCTACGACGTGGTGGTCGGCGTGAACCTGCTCAGGGAAGGGCTCGACCTGCCGGAGGTCTCGCTGGTGGCGATACTGGACGCTGACCGAGAAGGCTTCCTACGCTCGGACGTATCCCTCATCCAGACCATCGGGCGCTGCGCCCGGAA
>CAYYNS010000294.1:1623-2927 GCA_964473085.1 uncultured candidatus Brocadiaceae bacterium | reverse complement strand
GAGTATATCCTTCCGACATCCTTTTCCCCCGGGTATTCGTATTGTTGCCCGTTGACGTCTTCAGCCCTTCCCGGAATAGAGAACAACCCTTCATGCTCGAGCGCGATGAGGTGCCCCAACCCCACCTTTGCCTCGGCGGCGAGGAGCAAGGCCGCTGCCACGAGGCACACAACTGACAGCACGGCAAACGATCGCTTGTGCATGTGAACCTCCCACAGTGTTGAGGCGCACGCGGTGGAACAACGAATCATATGTTATGACCGGGTCCGGCTGCGGTCAACTGCCGCTGATAGACGGTACAGTGGGGGTTGAACTCATGTTGGACAGACGGTATAATGTTGGAGAGGTAAAACTTCCTTCATGATAGCGAGGTGCAGGGCCATGAGTGAGGCCGCAGGTCTTAGCGCAGCGCTCGAAGATTACCTTGAGATCATCTCCCAGCTTGCAGCCGAGCACGGTGTGGCGCGGGCGAGCAACATAGCCGACGCCCTGTCGGTGCACAAGTCCACGGTGACCTCTGCCTTGAAGGGGCTGGCGGAACGGGGCCTGATCAACTACAGCCCTTATGCCCTCGTCACGTTGACGCCTTCCGGACGCAGGGTGGCCCGAGAGATCCGCAAGCGCCACGGGGTCATCCGCCGGTTTCTGGAAGAGGTGCTCTCGGTGGAGGCTCCCGTGGCGGAGGCGAACGCCTGCCGCATGGAGCACGTGGTGGACAGGGAGGTGCTGGAGCGCCTGGCGCTGTTCGCCCAGTTTGCCCACGACAGGGCGCGCCTGCTCAGCGGGCTGGAGGGCTACCTGGAGGAGGGCGGCAAGCCGGCCGGCGAAAAGGCTGGCTACAGGGAGCAGTCACATGCCCGGCACCAGGCGGCAGGCCGGCCGCCGGTTACTACGCTCGACCAGCTCAGGCCGGGCGAGCGCGCGAAGATACTGCGCGTCGGCCACGTCGGGCCGATCCGGCGCAGGATGGTTGACATGGGCGTGGTGCGCGGCACGCCGGTCGAAGTGATCGCCGTTGCGCCCCTTGGCGACCCGATCGAGGTCAAGCTCAAGGGCTACAACCTGTCGCTTCGCAAGTCGGAGGCCGCAGCGATCACGGTAGAGCGGCAGCCGGCGTGAGCGCTACGGAGGGCTCTGGCGTTGTCCGCAAATGGGCGGGGCACGGACGAGCTGATGCCGCTTAGCATGGCGCGGCCGGGCACGCGCGCGCGGGTGACCGAGCTGCGCGGCGGGCTGGGGATGAACCGGCGTCTGGCATCCCTGGGGATCGTCCCGGGCTGCGAGCTGGTGCTCGTCAGGGGGGG
>CAYYNS010000294.1:0-1523 GCA_964473085.1 uncultured candidatus Brocadiaceae bacterium | reverse complement strand
GGACGCCTGCGCCACCAGGGCCGCCAGATCGAACTGGTTGACCTTCCGGGCACCTACAGCCTCACCGCCTACAGCGCCGACGAGCTTGTCGCCCGCAACTTCGTCATCCAGCAGCGGCCGGACATGGTGCTGGACGTGGTGGATGCCTCCAACCTGGAGCGCAACCTCTACCTCGTGACGCAGTTCATGGAACTGGGGGTGCCGCTGATCCTTGCCTTCAACATGAGCGACCTGGCCGAGGCGCAGGGCGTGGTCATTGACGTGGGCCTGCTGTCCCGGCTGCTGGGCGTTACTATCGTGCGCACGGTGGGCCACAGGGGCGGCGGCATGCAGGAGCTCAGGGACGCCATCGTGCGGGTTGCCGATGCCCTGCCAGGCGCAAGGCCGGCAACCGTCAGGTACGGGGCTGAAGTCGAACGGGAGCTGGCACTGGTTGCCCGTGAACTGGAGCGCGAGCGCGGCCTCACGGAAAGGTTCCAGCCGCGCTGGCTGGCCTTGAAGCTCCTGGAGGGCGACGAGGAGGTGCGCCGGGAGGTGGAGCAGGAGGCTGCCGATCCGGCGGCGGTCTTCTCGGCGGTCGAGGCGGCGGCCCGCCGGATCGAGAGGGACTTCGGCGACCCGCCGGAGATTGCCATCGCTGACCAGCGCTACGGCTTCATCTCCGGCGCCTGCCGCGAGGCGGTAAAGATCACGGTCGAGCACAGGCGCACGCTCTCCGACCAGATTGACTCGGTGGTCACCAGCCGCCTGCTGGGCTTCCCCATCTTCCTGGGCCTCATGTACCTGGTCTTCAGGTTGACCTTCACGGTAGGGGAGCCGCTTACCCGCCTGATCGGGTGGGTCTTCGCACGGCTGGGCGAATCAGTCGCCCTGCTGTGGCCTGCGCTGGCTGGCACCGCCCTGAAGTCCCTGGTCGTGGACGGCGTGATCGGTGGTGTGGGCGGTGTGTTGACGTTCCTGCCCAATATCCTGCTGCTGTTCCTGGCCATTGCGGTGCTGGAGGATTCGGGCTACATGGCCCGCGCGGCGTTCATCATGGACAAGCTGATGCACAAGATAGGGCTGCACGGCAAGAGCTTCATCCCGATGCTGATCGGTTTCGGGTGCACCGTGCCCGCCGTGATGGCGACGCGCACGCTGGAGAGCCGGCGCGACCGGCTCACTACTATGCTGGTGCTGCCGCTGATGAGCTGTAGTGCGCGGCTGACGATCTACACGCTTTTTCTGTCGGCCTTCTTCGAGCCGCAGTGGCGGGCGCCGCTGCTGTGGATCATCTACCTCATGGGGATCGTTCTCGGGATCGGGCTGGCCAGGCTCCTGCGTTCGACGTTCTTCAGGGGCGAGCTTGCGCCGTTCGTGATGGAGCTTCCCCCCTACCGGATGCCGATCCTGCGCGGAACACTCATCCACATGTGGGACAGGGGCTGGGCCTTCGTGCGCAAGGCCGGCACGGTCATCCTCGCAGCGTCCGTCGTCCTGTGGGCCATGAGCACATATCCCAGGGCGCCCGCCGTACGGCGGGC
>CAYYNS010000293.1:0-2930 GCA_964473085.1 uncultured candidatus Brocadiaceae bacterium | reverse complement strand
GACGAGGAGACGGACTTCGCCCTGCGCCTGGCGGGGGCGCAGACAACGAAGCTCCACGTCAACGTCCTGCGCGAAACTCCCGACCGGCTCCTCGACTTCGACACCCTCGTGATTCCCGGCGGGTTCAGCTATGGGGACGACCTGGGCGCCGGCACCGTGCTCGCCAACGAGCTGCTGACGCTGTTGCGCCCCGTGCTCGAGGAGTTCGTCGAGAGCGGCAGGCTGGTTATCGGCATCTGCAACGGCTTCCAGGTGCTGGTCAAGACGGGGCTGCTGCCGGGGCTGACGAGGTGGAAGCAAGAGGCCACGCTGACAATCAACGACAGTCACAAGTTCGAGGACCGGTGGACCTACCTTAAGGCGCCTCCCACCCGGTGCGTGCTGGTGCAGGAGGGAGAGTTCATCTACCTGCCGGTGGCTCACGCGGAGGGCAAGTTCGTGCCCGCCAACGGGGCGGTGCTGGAGGCCCTGGGCGAGAACGGCCAGGTCGTCTATCGTTACACTGATCCGCAGGGCCGCCCAGCAGGTTATCCCTGGAACCCTAACGGATCCGCAGACGACATCGCCGGCATCTGCGACCCCACCGGCCGCGTGCTGGGGATGATGCCGCACCCCGAACGCCACTGCCTGCCCACCCACCACCCGCGCTGGACGCGTGAAGGGCTCAAAGAGAAGGGAGACGGCCTGCGCATCTTCGAACGTGCCGTGCGATTCGCCGGACAGCACGCTGGGACCCGCCGGGGGAAGGCGAAGTAGGGCGCGAGGCCGCCCTCGGCGTCGCGCCCGCCGCCTGCTGCGTAGCGTCCCGAAGGAGCGGGACCGTGAAAAGGCTCAGCCTCGGATTGGACTTCGGCACGGAATCCCTGCGGGCGATCCTGGTTGACCTGGACTCGGGCCAGGAGGCCGGCGAGGAGGCCTTCGAGTATCCGCACGGGGTCATCAGCGAGCGCCTGCCCTGCGCCGCAGGCACGCCCCTGGGGCCGGACTGGTTCCTTCAGGACCCGCGCGACTACCTCTCAGGACTCCAGCACGTCGTGCCTGCCGTCCTGAAGCAGGCACGCGCCAAGGGCCGGGACGTCGTGGGCATAGGGCTCGACTTCACTGCCTGCACCGTGTTGCCGACGGACCGCGAAGGGACGCCGCTGTGCTGCAAGGGCGAGTTTGAGGCCGACCCGCAGGCCTGGGTCAAGCTCTGGAAGCACCACGGCGCCTCCGCGGAGGCCGTGCGCATCCAGAGCGTCGCCGAGGAGCGCGGCGAGAGGTTCATGGACTTCTTCGCCCATGCGATCTCCAGCGAATGGCTGATGCCAAAGGCGCTTGAGACGCGTCACAGGTCGCCGGCGGTCTACGAGGCTGCCCACACCTTCGTGGAGGGGACGGACTGGATACCGTGGCAGCTCACCGGCAGGCTGGCGCGCAACGCCTGCTGTGCGGGCTTCAAGGCCCAGTATCTGGCGGACCTGGGCGGCTACCCGTCGCGCGAGTTCCTGGAGGCGGTTGAGAAGGGCTTCGGCGACTTCTATGAGGCGAAGATCGGAGGCCCCATCATCCCTGCGGGCGAGCCGGTAGGCGGGCTCACGCCGCAGTGGGCTGCGAGGCTGGGCCTGGAGCCCGGCACGCCGGTCAGCGCCGGCATGATTGATGCGCACATGGGCGTGCTCGGGATCGGGATCACGCAGCCCGGCCGCATGGCCCTGGTGCTCGGCACCTCGTTCTGTCAGCTCATGCTCACAGAGGAGCTTCGGCTCTGCCAGGGGCCATTGGGCGTCGTCAAAGATGGCATCATCCCGGGCTACTACGCCTACGAGGCCGGCCAGTCAGCGGGCGGGGACATCTATGCGTGGTTCGTTGCCAACTGCGTGCCGGCCCGCTACGAAGAGGCTGCCCGCCAGCAAGGGGTGAGCGTGCACGAGATGCTCAGCAGGGAGGCAGCCAGGCTCGCACCAGGCCAGAGCGGCCTGGTGGCACTCGACTGGTGGAACGGCAACCGCAGCATCCTCATGGATGCACAGTTGAGCGGGCTGCTGGTGGGCGCCACGCTCAACACGAAGCCGGAAGAGATCTACCGCGCCCTGATCGAGGCCACGGCCTTCGGCACCCGCCGCATCCTCCAGGCGTACCGAGACGGCGGCATCAAGATCAAGGAGCTTGTGGCCTGCGGGGGCCTGCCCGAGAAAAACCCGCTCGTCATGCATGTGTTCGCGGACGTCTGCGACATGCCCGTCCACGTCGCGGGCACGCCTCAGGCAATGGCATTGGGGGCGGCCATGTGCGGGGCCGTCGCCGGCCGCGAGCGCGGGGGCTTCGGCTCCCTGCGGGAAGCCGCGCAGCACCTGGCAAAACCGCCCAGGCAGACCTACCGGCCCGACCCGCAGCGGGCGGCAGCCTACGGGGAAATCTACCGCGAGTACGTGAGCCTCTACGATTACTTCGGACGCCGCGAGCGCCTCATGCACCGGCTGCGGGCGATCAAGGCGCGGGCACAACGCACAGGTGTGGACAGATAGCCCGTGGCAACGTGAACGGCTACTGCTGCTCATCCTGCGGCTTTTCGGCGGACTGCTGCTGCGCATACAGGCGGCGCACCTGGTTCGCCACGTCGAGGGCGTACTGGCCGATCTCTTCCAGCGCGTTGCCGGCAAGCACGATGGCCGTACCGATGTGGGGCGGAAGTCTGCGGCTGGCGAGCCCATCGTTGACCTGCTGGAGAAGCTGGGCGTTGAGCGAACTCGACTCACGGCTTACCATCTGAAGGGCCTTTGCCGCTTCCGCATCGTAGGTGGCCAGGCACTCCAGGCTGCTGTTGAGCATGCTCTCGCCAATCTCGGCCATGCGAGGCAACAGCTCCGTCCACGGCCCCGGCGGCACCCCCCCGTCCGGGCAGGCCTTCATGTAGCGTGAGATGCACACCGCCTTGTCGGCCATCTGCT
>CAYYNS010000292.1:0-2936 GCA_964473085.1 uncultured candidatus Brocadiaceae bacterium | reverse complement strand
GTAGTCCGCCAGCGCCCGCTCGGAGTCCTCACAGTGCGGGCTCAGGGGCAACCCGACCCGCGCCGCCGCCCTGCACACCTCTTCCATCACGTCCAGCCTGGTCAACGGGTCGCCGTCGTCGCTCAGGGCCACCACCGAAGGCACGCGCGCGAGCGCCCCGATGTCCGCCGGCCGCCTGCCCTCCCGCCCTGCAGTCATGGCAGCCTTCAGGTAAACGCGCACCGGGCTGTCCCTGCGCGCCTTCTCGGCGAGCTCCCCGGCGCGCTCGGGCGTGTCTATGGGCGGAGACGTGTTGGGCTCGCAGACCACGGCGGTGTAACCCCCGCGCGCCGCCGCCCGGCCGCCCGAAGCGAGCGTCTCCTTGTGTGTAAAGCCCGGCTCGCGCAGGTGCACGTGCAGGTCAATAAGGCCCGGCCAGAGCCACAACCCGCTCGCCTCCACCACGACAGCGCCCGGATGGGAAATCTTCTGCTCGACGCGTGCGACCCCGCCGCCTGACACCAGCACATCCCGTATGCCCCACAGGCCCGTTGAAGGATCGGCAAGGCACGCGCCGCGGATCAGCCAGCCCTCGCCCCGTGGCCGCTCCCCGTCCATTGCCTCACTCATGGCGGAACCCCGTCGCCTTCTGCCAGGCCTTCAGGGCCGGATATAGCTCCCTGTACCTCGCGAGCATCATGTCGTAGTGAGCGGCCTTGCGGGGCTCGGGCAGGAACGTCTCGCGCCTGACGACGAGCGCCTGGGCTGCCTGGGCGGCGGAGCTGTAGATGCCGAGCGCAACGCCCGCCACGATCGCCATGCCCAGGCTCGCCGCCTCCGCCACCTGGAGCCGCACGACGGGCCTGCCATACATGTCGGCCTTGAGCTGGAGCCAGAAGTCGCTCTTGGCCCCGCCGCCGATGGCGCGGAACTCCCTGACGCTAACGCCCGCGCTGGCGAGGATGTCGAGGTTGAGCTTGAGCTCGTAGGAGATGCCCTCCAGGACTGCGCGCAAAAACTGCGCACGGGTCGTTCCAAGCGTCAGCCCGATGATCGCGCCGACGGGGTTCGGGTCCATGTGCGGGGTGCCGGCCATCGTGAAGTGGGGCAGCACAAGGACGTCCGTCGGCTCGCTGGCCATCTGCTCGGTGAGGAGCTGGTAGACGTCCACGCTGCGCCTCTCGGCCTCGGCCTTCTCCCACTCACCGAAGGTATCGCGCGCCCAGCGGAAGAGCGACCCGCCCGAGAAGTTGTAAGCCAGCGAGATGTAGCGCTGCGGCACCGCATGAGGGTAGCACGCCAGGTTGTTGCTGAGCATCGTCTCGTTGACGACCGGCTCGACCATGGCGACGGCAAAGCACTCGACGGTGCCGGTAGCGTCCATGGCGACCCCCGGCTCGGTGACGCCGCTTCCGAGCGCGCCTGCGGGCTGATCATGGCTGCCGGCGCAGACAAGGCACCCTGCGGGCAGGCCGAGCTGGGAGGCCGCCCTTACCCCCAGCTTCCCCACAACGTGCCCCGTGGAGACTGCCGGGCCGAACAGCTCCGGCGACACGCCCGCCAGGGCACAGACGCGCTCGCTGTAACACTTGCGGTGGATATCGAAGGCCATCGTGCGCGCCGCCACCGAGTAGTCAATCCTCGGCTCAAGCCCCATCTTGTGCTGCGCGAACTCGCCGAAGGTCAGCAAGCGGTGGATCTTCCTGTAGAGGTCCGGCTGATGCTGCTTGATCCACATGAGCTTGACGATCGTGAACATCTGGCTCGGCGGCTGCCCCGTGATCCGCATGATCTCCGCCGCGTCCACATTCGCGATCCACCGCTCGAACAGCTCGGCGGCGCGGTTGTCGAAGCCGACGATGCTGTTGGCAAGGCTCGCCCCATGTTTGTCAACCGGAACGGCGGCCTCGCCCAGCACGCTGATGGCGAGCGCCCTGACGGGGTCGCCTGGTGCGCCGCAGGCTGCCTGCGCAACGGCCGCCCGGACGTTGTCCCAGACCTGCTCGGGGTCAAGCTCGATCCAGCCTGGCCGCGGGTAGAGGAGCGGGTACTCCCGGTAGGCGCTCGAGATGAGTTCGCCCCGCTCGTTGAAGACGTTCGCCTTCGTGCCCGTCGTTCCGATGTCCAGACCCATGAGGCTCATGGTGCTGATGCCTCCCTACTGCGGCAGTGATGTTGCCCTGGCGGCGCGGGCATCGAGTGAGCGTAGCGCGGCCAGCGTGCTTTTGCAAGCCGCTGGTTGACGGCGCGGCCCGGAATGTTCTTGACAACGCCGTAGACTTGACATAGAATCCGCCACGTCACCGTCTTATAGGGATGGGGTTTCGTCAGCAGTCCTGACTGATGGACGGGGAAAGGGAGGCACTCAGTGGCACATACTGTAACCAAGCGAGAGCTGTGCGAGAGGATCGCCAAACTCACCGGACAACCGCAGGTCCTCACCAAAAGGACCGTCCAGCTCTTCTTGGACCAGCTCGTCCACGAACTTTCCGAGGGCAACCGGATCGAGCTGCGCAACTTCGGGGTGTTCGATAGCAGAATCCAACCCCCCCGCAAGGCCAGGAACCCACGGACAAACGAGACCGTCTATGTGAGCCCCAAAACGGTCGTCACGTTCAAGGTGGGCAAGAAGATGCAGGAGGAGGCACAGAAGCTCCTGCAGCGCTGAATCAGAGGACGCAGATCACCTCGTGGCGTCTCATCGCAGGCCATGCTCTGGCTGGGGCGCAAGCTCGTTTGTTAGCCATCTGAAAACAACCATCCAGTCAGCAGCCGCCCCAAGCAACAAAACAGATCACCGCGCCTGACCCGGCATTGCCTGCCGGCCGTGGTGTACCATCGCCTTCCTGAACAACCCGTGGGCCGCTGCAACGACAACCGTGGCAGGCCACGCCTGCGCCGCGTGATGGACGGGCGCAAGATGGGGGCCGTCGCTGAGCCTCACAAGGATGCCCGAT
>CAYYNS010000291.1:0-2938 GCA_964473085.1 uncultured candidatus Brocadiaceae bacterium | reverse complement strand
CGGCATCCCCACACACTGCATTTGCATTGGCGGCACAGAGGAGGTGCTGCTCCAGGTGTGCGATTTCAGGGGTGAGCTGGTGCCGAAGCTCGATGCGCAGGGGCATCAGGTGACTACGCGTGCGCGGCCCGACCTGCTGCGCCGCTGCGCAAGGGAGGGCGGTGGCCGCTTCTGGAACGTCTCGTCGGGTGACACCCGTTTGCCCACGTCCCGCAGGGAGGTCGTCGAGGGCAAACACGGCGCTACTCTGAGCCTGCGCGCGGAAGCGCTCGACCTGCTCCCCCACTGCTGCATCCTGGCGGCCGCGCTTCTTGCATGCGACGTCGCCCTCGCACTGCGTCGGATGCGCCGAAGGCCGTGAACCCTGAGGCCTCGCTGGCCTTGCTCAGGGGGTAGCCCGATGCAGCAACAGAGCCATGGACACGGCTCGCCCCACGTCGAGCACGCAGTAAGCCCTGACTACGGGCACCTCCACGCGCAGCTGCCGCTGCCGCAGAAGGCGGCGCACACGACATCCACGTGTGGCAGATTGCAACCAACATGTACGTGATGACCGCACACGTGGTCGTGGACAGGGAAGAGATGGCGCGTGCGGTGGAGATTGTGGACAGCATCAACCGCCGCCTACGGGGGCACTACAAGATCGGGCACTCGACACTCCAGCTCGAATGCGAGGTTTCCTAGGAAGAAGAGCGCGCAGCATCTCCCCGAGAGTGGGGGCGTAGTGCGCCTGGCGAGCCTAGTGGTCCTTGACTCTTGCTTTTGTGGATTCGTTCCCGGGTATCCTTGCCTCCATTGGGGAACATGCGGTCCGATGGAGGCGGCTGGGAATGACCAAGAAGTACGTCGTGCGGCTCAGTGAGGAGGAACGGCAGCGGCTTCGGGCCCTAATCAGCAAGGGCAAGGCAGCCGCATACAAGATCAAACACGCCAACATCTTGTTGAAGGCGGACGCCGACGGCCCGCGCTGGGAAGACGAGCGAATAGCCAAGGCCTTCGGGTGCCATGTGAACACCGTGCAGAACGTGCGGTGTCGTTGCGTCCTGGAAGGCCTGGAGGCGGCCCTGGAGCGTAAGAAGCAGGCTCGCCCCCCGCGCGAATACAAGCTCGATGGCGAGGGCGAGGCGCGCCTGATCGCCGTGGCCTGCAGCGAGCCGCCGCAGGGACGTGATCGGTGGACGCTGGAGCTTCTGGCCAATGAGCTGGTGCGCCTGAAAGTGGTGGATTCGATCTGCCTCCAGACGGTGCGGCGGGCCCTAAAAAAAACGAACTTCAGCCTCACCGACAGGAATGCTGGATGATTCCGCCAAAGCAGAACGCCGCATTTGTTGCCGCGATGGAAGACATTTTGGAGCTGTATAAAAGCCCTTACGACCAGAAATTCCCACTTGTGTGCATGGACGAGCAACCGGTGCAACTGGTCAAAGAAACGCGGATGCCGCTGCCGGCCCGTCCCGGCCAACCGAGGCGCTACGACGACCACTACGAGCGGGCGGGCACGGCGAACATTTTCCTTCTCACCGAGCCCCTGGGCCATTGGCGCACAGCAAGGGTGACCGAGCGGCGGACGGCCGTAGACTGGGCCCAGCAGGTGCGCATCCTGCTGGAGGATCACTACCCTGACGCCGAGAAGGTCGTTCTGGTATGTGACAATCTCAACACGCACACGATCGCCTCTTTCTACGAAGCCTTCCCGCCCGCCGTCGCACGGCGGCTGGTCGAACGGATCGAGATTCACTACACGCCCAAGCATGGCAGCTGGCTGAACGTGGCCGAGTGCGAGCTGAGTGTCCTGTCGCGTCATTGCCTGAGGAACCGAACAGGAACCATCACCGAACTGCGCGACAAGCTAGAACCCTGGTGCCGCGAACGGAACGCTTTTCAACGCAGCGTGGACTGGCGCTTCACCACGCAGGACGCCAGAATCAGACTCAAGCACCTTTACCCACAAGTTCAAATGGCATGAACCACTAGTGCTCCAGGAAGTGCTCAGCAATCATCAGGAACACGACGCCCGCCACCATGAACGCGATGTTGCGCACGGGCTGCTTTTCCCTGATCTCCGGAATGATGTCCGCGGCGGCAATGTAAAGGAACGAGCCCGCCACCACGGCAACCACGGCGGCCATAAAGCTCTGCGACAGGACTGGGCGCAGGACGAGGCCCAGCACCCCACCGGCAGGCGTCGCCAGGCCAACCGCCAGCGCCAGCAGCATTGCCCTGCGCTCGCTCAGCTTGTCCAGAAGCAGCGAGAACGTCGTCACGCCCTCGGGCAACTCGTGCGTCACGACCGCCAGGGACATCACTATCCCCATCCTCTGTCCTGCTGCGAACCCGAGTGCAACGACCACGCCGTCGAGCAGGGAGTGAATGAACAGCCCCGAGAAGTAGACCATGCCCCGAGCGGCGCGGGAAGAATGTGGATCGTAGTGACCCTCCGCGCCTGAGTGGAAGATCAGGAGCGTTTCCATCACCAGGAACGCGGCGAACCCGGCCAGCATGTAGGCCCCGACCTGCTCCTTCAGGCCCTCGACCGCCTGGGGCAGGAGAGCTGCCAGGGCAGCCGCCAGAATCAGGCCGGCTGCAAACGAGTTGACATAGTGACTGTACTGGAGTGCGCGGCGACGCCCTGCCTTGATCAGGAAGATGCCCAGCACCGTAAGCATGCCGGCAAAGACGGTAACGACGATCGTCTCCAACATCGCAACCACCGTCCTCGCGCGCACTGCGCAACCGCGAAACGCGCCCCAAGACAGCGGCCCATAGCCTATAGGCCCGCACCCGCAGATTCAAGCCGTCCCCATGTAGCCAGAGCGTAATGGCCACCGCGCCGGCGGAGGAAGGCCGCGCAGCCATGGCGCAAGGCGGCAGTGCTTGTCGTTAAAAGGGTATGGGAATCGGCTCGGCGGTTCCCCGCGAAAGCCATTTGACACCCAAA
>CAYYNS010000290.1:0-2940 GCA_964473085.1 uncultured candidatus Brocadiaceae bacterium | reverse complement strand
ACCGGCAGCGATGGCGTCCAGCATGGCCTGGATGTGCCGCTTGGGAGCTGACGGAGACAGCCCGGAGTTGGCGTCGTTGCCAGGCGCTATGCCGTTCTCCGGCGTCCCGTCGTTGACGTAGAAGTTCTTAAGAGGGTCATACACGGCCACAGCCGTCTTGTTGGTGTCCACCTCAATGTCGGCCCACCTGCTGTATGTTTCGTGGGCCCCGTTCACGCGCCACTCGTAAAAGTAGCGGTCCGCCCACTGGGCGGGAGCAAGCATGCTGGCCCAGTAAGGCCACGGGTCGGGACGCGGGAAAGTCAGCACATACTCCGTTGTCCCGTAGTCGGAGCCTTTGATCTCCACGTTGCTGAAGGGCTCGGACTGGACAGTCACATGCAACCCGTCATCAATGCTGAAGGCGAACACTTTCTCAACGGTGACGGGCTCCGCGCTGGAATCAGTCACGGACACCGTGATCTCGTAGTCGCCCACATTTGCTGGGTCCGACGGCGTGCCAGATAGCTCGCCCGTGTCAGGGTCAATCGTCAGCCAGAAGCCCTCGGGCGGGTTCACCAGCGCCCACGTGTAGGGTGGCACGCCACCTATGGCTTTCAGCGTCGCAGAATAGGGATAGCCGAGCTCGCCTCTGCGCAAAGGCGAAAGTGTCACGATCCGCAGCTCCAACATCGCACTGGCCAGGTCAAGACGTCCTTCCGTGATGAGCAGGCCGGCAAGCGGGTTGGCGGTTTCCGGGTCGTCCTCCGGTTCCTCGATATTGGGCCTGAACACCGACTCCAGGATCAGGTTCTTGAGTTCCATTGGTGTGAGCCAGGGGTACTGGGCCCAGAGCAGCGCGCATGCGCCCGCCACGTGGGGCGTGGCCATCGAGGTGCCCGTGTAAGGAAAGTAGGCGTTGCCAGGCAGCGTGCTGAGGATTTCTTCGCCGGGTGCAGCCAGATGGACCGTCGTCGGGCCGTAGTTCGAGCCGACACCGTCCCAGTTCCACAGCGAGTCGTCATAGGTCGAGGCCGCCACTGAGATGATGTTCGGGACCGCGTATGTGCATGGATACACGGTGACGACATCGTTGTTCGATGCGCTGTTGCCAGCGGCCGCGATGAACAGGGCCCCGAAACCGTGCGTCATCCAGATGGCTTCCTCCAACGCCTGGCTGTATTCGCCGACGTGCCAGCTATTGTTCATGATCTTGGCGCCATTGAGGGTCGCGTACTCTATCGCGTCAATCGCGTCCACAATGTGGCCGCCCTCGTCTCCCATGAACCGCACGGCCATGATCCTGGCCTGCCAGCAGACGCCGACGACGCCCGTGGCGTTGTTGCCCACGGCGCCGATGGTCCCCGCGACGTGAGTGCCATGGCCGTCGACATCCATGGGATCGCTGTCGTTGTCGTAGAAGTCCCAACCGTAGAAATCGTCCACGAACCCGTTGTAATCGTTGTCCAGGCCGTCTCCCGGCACCTCGTCATGGTTCACCCACATGTTCAGGGCCAGGTCCTCGTGGTCGTAAGCCACTCCTGTGTCAATAACAGCGACCACCACTTGCGACTCCGTCCTGACGTCCCACGCATCGGGAGCGCTGATCTTCTGCATGCCCCACAGGCTAGCCCACATGGGATCGTTCGGCACAAGCGTGGGATAACACGTGTAGTTCGGTTCGACCGCCACGACGTTCGGGCCGGCCCGGAACGCCTCGATCGTCTCGGCCAACGGACGCGGGCTCTTCACCTTCACGTAGTACCAGTCAATGAGGCGGAAGGGGCGGGCTTTTAGCACCTGTATCCCCGTGTTGGCCTGGATTGCGCCGAGGGACCTGGCCGCCAGCCCGGGCTCGAACTTCACGAGCAATTCGTCCGGCGAAGCCTGTGCTCCATTGATCCTCACGTCAGCTCCCCTGTTGCCTGCCTGGCCCGCCTGGGCGCTGCCTGCCAGGGCGCCGACCGCAACGAGCATCGCCACAACACTGTGGATAATCCGTTCGCGCTTCCGTAATGTGGCGCCTGACATCCCCACAGTCCTCCCAGTTGATGACCGTCTTTGCCGTAGTGGAAAGCAGCCGGCTGCCCCCCGCCAGCAGGCGCTTACCCCTGCTTCGTGTGAACTGTCTCCTTATAGCAGGGGAATACGGGTGTGTCAAGCAGGAAACCGAGCTGCATTCCCGCCCGGCGTGGCCGCCACGTTGCCCGCAGCAGGGCAGCGCAGAGCCGCCCCGTTGTCAGCCGAGGACGTAAGGGCTCCCCCGATCAGCCATGTTCTGCGGCTCCTTCGCGCCAGCGCTATCTGCGCTGTCTTGACGGCCTGCCGCACCGGTTCCTATAATGAGCCGTTTGAGCCGCACGGCGTGCCCGTTTCCGCAGGGAGAAGCATGAGCAAGTCGCAAGAACTGCCAGGCTTTTGGGAAAAGCGCAAGATACTGTTCGGACCCAAAACGACGCCTGAGACTATGCGTCAGACCGGCAGGCGTTTCATGGAGGCAGGCCGGCTCGACGACGCCTTGGAATTTCTGGAGAGGACGGACGCTTCCGACGAGGTGCGGCAGATCCTGCGTGTGGCTCAGGAGCGTGGCGATACGGCGCTATTCCTGCGCGCGAAGAAGGCGCTGAGGGAAGAGCCGACTGAGGAGGAGCTCCTGGCAATCGCGCGTGCCGCCCAGGCGGCGGGCAGGCTGTCAATGGCGTGCGTGGCGTTGGTGAAGGCAGGCCGTCAGGAGGAGGCCGAGAGGCTGCGCGGGGAGCTGGCTGCGCAGGCGGCCCCCGCTGCGAAGGCGCTGGGTCTCTCGTCGGCGGGCAGCGAAGACTCGAAGGCCAAAACCTCGCAGTGATCCTGCTATAGGGCACCCGTCCGATGATGCCCTTGAACCCGGACCCGGCGGTCTGCGACTAAGAGCCTGTATCAAGACCTCGCGTGAGCCGCGTTGCTCCCGAAATCGGATGGATG
>CAYYNS010000289.1:1342-2945 GCA_964473085.1 uncultured candidatus Brocadiaceae bacterium | reverse complement strand
TGAGGCCGGGCTGTCCACCAAGGGAGGAGGCGGCAACACACTGCGCAACGTTACGGCCTGCTGCAGCGCCGGCGTATGCCCCCAGGAGGCATTCGACGTTAGCCCTTATGTTGTAGCCCTGACGGAATTCATGTTGCCTGACTCACTCAGCTACCAACTTCCCCGCAAGTATAAGATCGCTTTCTCCGGCTGCGGGGCTGACTGTGCCGGAGTCCGGGTCAACGACCTGGGGTTCATCGCAAAGAGGCGTGGCGGACAGTTTGGATTCGCGGTTTATGTCGGGGGGGGAATGGGCGCACGCAGCCGCGTCGGCGACCTTCTGGAAGAGTTCGTGCCTGCCGGCGAGGCGCATCTCGTCGCAGAGGCCGTCAAGCGCGTCTTCGACAAGCATGGAAACCGCAAGGACAAGCGCAAGGCCCGTCTGCGCTTCCTGGTCCAACAGACGCTTATGGAGGGCTTCCGCAAGCTCTACGAAGAGGAGCTTGCCGGGCTTCGCAGGGAGGCTGCGCCCCCGCCCCGGCTGTGTGACGTGCTGCGCCGGTCCCGCCAGCCTGAGCCAGAAGCTCAACCGCCTCAGCCCGGCTTCGACCCTTGGCGTCGAACGAACGTCTCTGCCCAGAAGCAGGAGGGTTACTTCATGGTTCACGTCCCCCTGATGCTCGGGGACATACCGGCAGACAAACTGGGGAGCCTAGCAGGCGTCGTCGAGCGCCATGGGGAGGGCCTGCTGCGAACCACCCAACAGCAAAACCTCGCCATGCGGTGGGTCTGCGAAGGAGAACTCGCGGCGGTGCATCACAGGCTGTCGGCGCTGGGCTTAGCGGAGCCGATGGCCCCTGTGCTGCGTAACATGACAACGTGCACCGGGGCGTCAACGTGCAGGTTGGGCATCTGCCTGTCGCGCGGGCTTGCAGGCGCCCTCGCCAGGGAACTCAAGCGCAGCCGGCTGAACCTGGACAGCCTGGGGGACTTCAGAATCCACATCAGCGGCTGCCCCAACGCGTGCGGCCGTCACCCCATCGGAGACATTGGCTTGTACGGGGCGGCACGCCGTGTGCATGGCCGGTTCGTGCCATGCTACATAGTGCAGCTCGGCGGCAGGGTGGGCGAGACCGACACCAGACTTGCCGAGGGCCATCAGTGGGTGCCCGCCAGGAAAGCGCCGGCCCTCGTGGTGCAGTTCCTGAAGGCCTACCTTGAGTCTGCTCAGCATCCTGACTACGCGGCATTCCTGCAAGCGGGCGGCGCAAAGACTGCCGAGAGCCTGGCCGCGGCCCACAAGGACGTCCCGGCCTTCGAAGAGGACAAGAACTACTATTACGACTGGGGTGCTGAAGCCGTCTTCTCCCTGGCAGGTCGTGGGCCAGGCGAGTGCGGGGCGGGCGTCTTTGACCTCATCGAAGTGGACCTGGCGAGCGCACACGAGGCCCTCCGGGAGGGCAAACTCTGGGAGGCCACCGTCCTTTCCGCAAGAGCACTGCTGATCACGCAGGGACAGGAGGCCCGAGATGACGCGCAAGCCCTGAAACTGTTCACCAAGCACTTCCTGGACGCTGGCCTGGTGGACGAGTCGCTGCGCGGACTTGTCGAGACGGCCCGACGT
>CAYYNS010000289.1:0-1332 GCA_964473085.1 uncultured candidatus Brocadiaceae bacterium | reverse complement strand
GGCTCTCAGGTTCCCTTTGATGTGAGGGCGGATGAAGTCTCCCGGCTTGTAGGCGCCGTGCAAGAGCTTTACGACCGTATGGACCCCTCGCTCCATTTCCAGCCGGTCGCGCAGCCGCCCACCCCTCAGGCGGAAGGCCCCTGCCCAGGGGAGAGGAGAGCCGACAGGGAGGCAGATTTTCGCGGAGTTGCCTGCCCCCTGAACTACGTGAAAACCAAGCTCCTGCTCGAACAGATGGACAGCGGGCTGGTGCTCTCTGTCCTGCTGGATGAGCCGGGTGCGCGCAACGTCCCTCAGAGCATCGAGCGGGACGGACACAAGGTCCTGTCTGTCAAACAAGACGGCACGTTCTGGCGGGTGCTAATTAGCAGGTCATAGGCTGGCAGTCAGCCCGCCGTCTCTATTGGCAGGTCGCCCAGTATTGCGACCAGCAAGCTCCAGCCCAGCGCCAGAGGCACCTACACCACGCATGAGCTCCGCAGCAGACACTGAAATGGAACACCTGTCGAAACCATCCCGTGAGCCTACCCCCGGCACCGAGGCCGGCAGGAAGCACTACCTGCCGCTGGCCATTGACATGGCCGGGCTGAGGTGCCTGGTAGTCGGCGGAGGCCGGGTCGGCACGCGCAAGGCCCTAACGCTCGCTCGCAGCGGGGCGAAAGTGACCGTTCTTTCCCTGCAGATCTCTGACAGGCTGCGGGAGGCCGTGAACGAGGGCCTCGTATCGTGGCAGGAGGGGCCCTACGACCCCGAGTTCCTGGGGTGCTTCGCCCTCGTGGTGGCTGCCACCTCTGAGCCTGCCCGGAACATCCGGATCGGGCACGACTGCGAGAGCCGAGGCATTCTCTCCTGCGTCGTCTCGCCCGGCCGCTTCGCGCGGGTCATCTTCCCCGCCGTGCACCGGCAGGACGGCATTACGATAGCAGTCCACTCTGACGGGCGCGACTGCGCCCGGTCACGCAAGGTCAGGGACGAGCTTGCAGCATGGCTTGAACTCAGGGATTCGGCACAGCCGCAACTGGTCGTGTTTGGCGCTCGCCGCACAGCCCTGCCGGTGGGCGTCTTCGAGTCTCTGACCCGGGCTTGCGCCGGCCTGGGGCCGGGGGACATGCCGGGCAGGCAGATACTGATCCTGTCCACCTGCGAGCGGTGGGAGTGCTACTTTGTGGCCCCCACTGCCGGCCCGGTCGTGCGAGACATCATGCGGCTTGTTTGCGAAAGGAGCAGCCTGCTGCTCGAATCCTACAGGCCCTCCTTTTACACGAAACGCATGCAGGCAGCATTGCATCACCTTCTGAGAGTCGTCAGCGGTCTGGACTCCCCCCTGCGCGG
>CAYYNS010000288.1:0-2947 GCA_964473085.1 uncultured candidatus Brocadiaceae bacterium | reverse complement strand
GCTCGTTCGGCCACGACTTCGCGGCACCGGCAGCCAGCGCCGCGGGGACGTCCGCTATGCTTACAGTGTTGATGACCGAATCGTCCCGCGCTCGCTTGAGGGCAAGCTCGATCGTGCGCGTCTGGGCTATCAGAGCCCTGGTCACCCCCAGGTTGATGCTGCAGGGGATGGGGGTCTCGTCCGGATAGGTGTAGTGGTACTCGAAGTCGAAGTCGGCGACCACGGGCCAGGTGTAGTAGCTGACCCTGGTTGAGCCGACCACCTGGTCGCCCCGCAGCGCCTCGATGAGGAGGAATGCAGGCTTGTCGAACTCCCCAACCGGGGCAGGGGTCTGGTACGGGAGCACGACGTTGCCGGGGCCGTCGCTCCTCGCCGTCACAGCCTTCTGCGTCCCGTCAGGCAATGTCTGGGTGAGGCGGAATGACACGTCGCCCGTCATCTGAACCCTGCCGAGGCGCACCGCATCGGGGCCGACCAGCCGCTCGCCGAGGTCAATCTCTCTGGCACAGGGCATCGGCGGACGCGCCTCCGCAAGCGGGGGCACTGGTATTTGCACGCCCCGTGCCGCCAGTTGCTCGGCTGTGCTCTCACGCTCGACCACCCGCACGTCGTCCCACCACACCGTGCCGCTCTGGAGGCAGTAGGCGCGCGTGCCGCCGTCGTCGGGCGTGAACCCGTTGAACCCGCGCGCACACAGGCGCACGCGCACGCTCTTGAGAGGCCGGTCGAAGCGGGGAGCAAAGATCTTGCGGACATACCGCCACCCGAACGTGCCATTGCCGTATAGCGCCGTGCCGCCGCTGCTGTATTCCGGGTGCATCGGGCGCGCGCAGGGCAGGTCCACGCCGTCCTCGTTGACCGCGCGCAGGTCAATCAGCTTGATGCGGTCCGCCCGCACCATCGCGCCGACCTCGACGAGGCGCGCGACATCCTGGTTGAGGACGATCTCGGGGCTCTCGACCATCTTCTCATCGCCTGGCATCACGTCGAACCGCAGCGCGTAGCGGCCGCTGGTCGTCACGAGCGTGTCCACGCCGACCGCGCCCCGGTTCGGCTGATGAAAGTGATGCCAGTCGGTCCATATGTAGTAAGTCGGACCCAGCCACGCGTACTTCTTCTGCTCGGACCATCCGGTGGGATAGCCGTCGGTGAGCGACTCAAACCCGCCGTTGGGCAGAAGGTTCGGGCTCCCGGCAAGCTCCTCGTTGATCTCAACGTCATCGAAGTCCCCCGGCCCGCTGAGGGTGACCGCCATCGAGTTGTGGCTTCCCGGCGCCTGATCGGCGGCGGGGATCTGGACCTCCAGCTTCTGCCAGTCGCCGCCTGCACCTGCCGGAAGCTCGGCGCTCTTGCTCGCCTCCCCATAGGTCAGCGTGATCTTGCCGCTGCCGCGGCACCAGGCGCTGGCCCGTACGGACCGTGGGAACTGCTCAGGCCGCCGGCACTGGGGCACCTGCGCCTCTACGCCGCCCCAGGAGCCGCCCCCGGTGTGCGTAACTGCGACGCTGTAGTCGCGGATCGCCGTGGCCTCTGGGGCAAGCCGCAAGCAGTAGCGGCCGCTGCGCGGATTGTCGCCGCGCCTCTCCCAGCCGCCCTTCAGCGCCCAGTAGTCAGGCACACCGTCAGTCTGGTTGTAGAACCAGTCGCCCTTGAAGCTCAGCACCTGGCCCTCCCCCGTGAGGAACACGAAGTCCTCCTCGAAGCCAGGGTTGACGGCCATGTTGCCGCTCCACTCGGCCTTCGCCGCCGAGCACAGACAAAGGACGGCCAGCAACGCCATGTACCTGTGCATCTTGCACTGCTCCTTGACGAATGAGGTCTCGGAAGGCTGCACACTTTTAGCACCGCACGTGAAGACTGTCAATGGAAAGCCGGGCGTTGCACGGCGCCGCGCAGTGATGGCCAGCGCCTTGAAATGTCCCGCAACATGGGCGACCATATGCAGGTCCTCTGCGAATCACAGTCGCAAAAGCGCAAGGGAAGACGCCCGCCGGTATGGGACCGATCCTGGGCTACATAGATCCGACTGGAGGGCTGCCGCCGTCCATCTGGGCGGCGATACTGGCTCCCCTGATAGCTGCCGCTGGACTGGCGGCGGTCGCGCTAAGGTTGTATGCTCGCTGGGCCCTGCGGCGCTTGTGGCTTATCGCAGCAACAGCGGCCCTGATATTGTGTGCGGCCATGGCCTGGATCTTCAGCCGACACGAGGCATTCCCTGCCCCCGGCGGTTCGCCCAGGGTTGTCATCCTGTGCATGGACGGGCTCGACCCCGGCCTGCTGCAACAGTACATGGGAGAGGGCCGGCTGCCCAATTTCAGCCGTCTGGCAGCGCTCGGGGTGTTTCATCCGCTGGGCACCACCACACCGCCGCAGAGCCCCGTCGCGTGGGCGTCATTCATCACGGGCGCGAGCCCAGCAGGGCACGGCCTCTTTGACTTCATCAAGAGAGACCCTGCCACCTACGCGCCGGACCTCTCTACGTCCGATCGCCACGGGATGGCTCGGCCGTGGAGCGGAGCCCCATTCTGGGAGGACAAAGCCTTTCGCAGCGCTCAGGTCGTCGCACTGCGGATCCCGCTCACATTCCCTCCTCCACGGCTCAGCGGCCGTCTGCTCTCAGGGATGGGCGTCTGGGACGCGCGCGGCACGGAGGGGACCTACTTCTTCTACTCGACCCTCGGACCGCGCCAGAACGTCCGTGGGATGAGCTTCGCGCTGGTGGAGGGCGCAGGCTCGCTGACCGGGTCCATTCCAGGCCCCTACCGCGTGGGAGAAGACGACAGCGCGCGGGAACCGTTCGAGCTTCAGATCGAGGCAGACCGGGCCGCGCTGCATGTGCAGGGCAAGTCCTACGCCCTCCAAGAAGGGAAATGGAGCGATTGGATCGGCCTGGAGTTCCGGCTGGGTGCACTGAGGCTCCAGAAGGTGTTCGTGGTCACCCGCGTCC
>CAYYNS010000287.1:1781-2955 GCA_964473085.1 uncultured candidatus Brocadiaceae bacterium | reverse complement strand
AGGCCGCCCAGGAGCACGTATTCGAGCGTGACGCGCCTGCCCGCCGTACGGCGGGTGCGCCGGGCATATTCGCCACAGGCCTTCAGGACCTCGCGCAAGGGATAGCGGCGGTTGACCGGCATGAGTTCGCTGCGCTGGTCCTCGAAGGGCGAGTTGAGCGACAGGGCCAGGTTCGGCCTCACCGGGCTGCGGGCGAGCCTGCGGATGCCCGGCGTGATGCCTGCCGTCGAGACCGTGACGCGGCGGTTGCCCACCCCCAGCCTGCGGGGGTCGGTAATGGCCTCCAGGGCCGGCTCGACCGCCCCCAGGTTCAGCAGCGGCTCGCCCATGCCCATGAGCACGACGTTTCCCAGGCTGCCCGCCGTGCGGGCGAGCACGAGCACCTGCTCGACGATCTCGTGCGCTGAGAGGTCACGCCCGAAGCCGGCGCGGCCGGTGGCGCAGAAGCGGCAGCCCAGCGCGCAGCCCGCCTGTGTGGAGATGCAAAAGGTGTAGCGGCCGTAGTCGCACATCGAGACGCTCTCGATGCGTTCGCCATCGTGCAGCTCGAACAGGAACTTCTCGGTCTGTGCATCATGGGAGGCGCGGCGCTCCACCAGGCGCAGCGTCGAGACTGCGAAGGCCTGCGCGAGGCGGCGGCGCAGCTCAAGCGACAGGTTCGTCATCACCTCGAAGGAGTCGGCGCGCTTCTGGTAGAGCCACTCCAGGAGCTGCGTGAGCCTGTAGGGCGGCTCGCCCTGCTCGGCGAGCCAGCGCCCGAGCTCCTGCGGCGTGGCGTCGAGTATGCTGGCTAGCGCCTCGGTCATGCGACGGTCGTCCGCAGACAAATGGGTGCATTCGTGACTCACCACAGAGTCACGGAGATGCGACGGGTTCAGAGAACCATGCGGCGGGTCCCTTCAGCCAGAACCGGAACGTTGAAGTTGATCAGGAGGCCGATGCGTTTCCCGGAAAGCCTGAGGTAGGTTAACAGTTGCGCCTCATGGATGGGCAACAGCTTCTCGACCGCCTTGAGTTCCAGGACCACGGAGTCCTCGACGAGGATATTGATCTGGTAACCGCAGTCGGCTTTGACGCCTTTGTAGACAACAGGCAGGGGCAGTTGGCGCTCGAACCGGATTCCTGCAAGCGACATCTCGCGGCAGAGGCACTGCTCGTAGGCGGACTCCAGAAG
>CAYYNS010000287.1:0-1681 GCA_964473085.1 uncultured candidatus Brocadiaceae bacterium | reverse complement strand
CTGCTGGCGCTGGCGCTCGAAGTAGCCCTCGTACTTGACCTCGATCTCTACCTGCTCGCATGCCTCGGGGTCGGTGGCAGCCCGCCGTACGGCGGGGCGCAGGCCGGCGTCCGACCCGCAGAGCGTGCTCAGGGTGACCCCCGGCTGGCGCAGGAGCTGCGCCAGCGTCTTGCCGTCGCGGCGGTGGGAGTCCAGGTAGGCGCGCAGGGCCGCTATGGCCGCCTCCTTCGCCTGGAGCCTCTGCCACTGCTGCTCGGGGATAAGGCCGTTCTGGTGGCCGTATTGCATCAGGCGCCTGTCGGCGTTGTCCTGCCGCAAAAGGAGCCTGTACTCGGCGAGCGAGGTGAACATGCGGTAGGGCTCCTGTGTGCCGCGCGTGACCAGGTCGTCAATGAGCACGCCGATGTATGCCTCGTGGCGGCCGAGCACGAGCGGCTCTTTGCCCTTGAGCTTTCTTGCGGCGTTTATGCCTGCCACGATGCCCTGGGCGGCCGCCTCCTCGTAGCCGCTTGTGCCGTTGATCTGGCCTGCCAGAAACAGCCCCTCGACGGCCTTTGTTTCGAGGCTCGGCCAGAGCTGGGTGGGCGGCACGAAGTCGTACTCGACCGCGTAGCCGTAGCGCATGATCTCCGCGCGCTCCATGCCGGGGATGCTTCTTACCATCTCGTCCTGCACGTCACGCGGCAGGCTGGTGAACAGGCCGTTGCAGTAGACCTCCAGCGTGTCCAGGCCCTCGGGCTCGAGGAAGAGCTGGTGCTGCTGTTTGTCAGGGAAGCGCAGGACCTTGATCTCGATCGAGGGGCAGTAGCGCGGCCCCAGGCCGGCGGTGATCTGGCCGTCGTAGAGCGGGGCGCGGTCCAGGGCGGCGAGGATGATCTGGTGCGTGCGGGGCGTGGTGTAGGTCAGGTAGCAGGGCACCTGCGGGCGCTCGATGCGGTCGGTGGAGAAGCTGAAGGGCCGCGGCACGGGGTCGCCGTGCTGGGCTTCGAGCCGGTCCAGCTCGAGCGTTCGGCCGTTGACGCGTGGGGGCGTGTCGGTCTTGAGCCGCCCCAGCGTGAGGCCGGCCTCCTGGAGGGAAGCTGACAGCCCCTCGGCGCTCTGCTCTCCCATGCGGCCGCCGGGGAGCTTCCACGGGCCGCAGTGGAGCATGCCGCGAAGGAACGTGCCGGTGGTGAGGATCACGGCGGGTGCGCGGTAGATGAGGCCGCTGCGGCAGCGCACGCCCGCCGCACGGCGGGCGGGCCGGCCGTCCACCAGCAGCGTCTCGACGGCCTCCTGGCGCAGGGACAGGCCCGCCTGTGCCTCCAGGCGGCGCTTCATCTGGAGGCGATAGGCGGCCTTATCGGCCTGGGCGCGGGGGGAGTGCATCGCGGGGCCTTTGCCCGTGTTGAGCATGCGGAACTGGATGCCGGTGGCGTCGGTCAGCCTTGCCATCTCGCCGCCGAGCGCATCAATCTCGCGCACGAGCTGCCCCTTTGCCAGCCCGCCGATGGCCGGGTTGCAACTCATGTAGGCGACAGCGTCGAGGTTCATCGTCAGGAGCGCGGTGCGGGCGCCCATGCGCGCCGCCGCCAGGGCAGCCTCGCAGCCTGCATGCCCTGCGCCCACAACGACGATGTCGAACGACAGGTCTTTCATGGCCACTTCTGAGGGAGGCTACGCTGGTCGCAACAGAAGGTGA
>CAYYNS010000286.1:0-2962 GCA_964473085.1 uncultured candidatus Brocadiaceae bacterium | reverse complement strand
CGACAACCCCGACCGCGCGGGCTACCTCTGGGAGCTGAAGATCACGTGAGCGCCAGGGCCAGGCGTGCTGGCAGGAAGCTCATCCGCAGCCCCAGCAGTCCTCACCAAGGCCCTGCGCCCTGATGGTCAATGCGTAAGGGGCTGCGCAGGAGGCGCCCGAGCCGCTCCACGTAGGCAAGGCGCTGCTGCGGCTCTGTGCCCTCCCGGAGCGGGAACGGGCAGTAGGCAGCCCGTGTGCAGTAGAAAGTGCCTGCGTTCAGGATGTTGGGCCTGTCCGGCTGGTAGTCGCCCCACGGGTGGGCAAGCACGCGGCTCCAGTAGCAGAATCCCCACCCGTAGTCGGCCAGCGAAGTGTGGTTCTTGACGAGCACGGCCGGCGCACCCGCGCGCGTGCCGTAGAAGCGCTGCAGCTGGATGCCGGCCAGGCCCCACCCCTGCGCCTGCCTTACCAGGCACACGTACGGCGCCTCCGACGACGTGGTGCCCATCATGCCGTGCGTTCTGTGCCGGTCTGCTTCGGCGGGCTTGTAATGGACGGTCCCGCCGGGGTCCTTCCAGCCGACGTGATCAATCTGCTCAGGCAGCGTCACAACCGCCACGTCGTTCCTCAACGCGTTGGCTACCACGTCCTTCACGACGTCCACGGTGGAATCCACCAGCACGTAAGGCGCCTTGCTGAAGAAGCTGTACGTAACATTCACCTCGACCTCTGGGGCCTTAGGCAGGGCACCCCAGCGGCGCGTGACGATGGCGAGCGGCCCCACGCACAACTCGCTGTGGGGCGGCGGTGCCCAGCCGCGCGTGTGCGTCCAGTGGCGGCCCGTCACCCAGATGTCCGGGTTGTAGTGCAGGGGGAACTGCCTGGCGAAGCCGATCTTGCCGTTTCCAGTAGCGGCAAACCGCTTCGTGACCATGCCGTTGATCTGGCCG
This sequence comes from uncultured candidatus Brocadiaceae bacterium, assembly GCA_964473085.1. Classification (GTDB taxonomy): domain Bacteria; phylum Planctomycetota; class Brocadiia; order SM23-32; family SM23-32; genus CAYYNS01. Next base: position 2,032 of record CAYYNS010000286.1, on the reverse strand, counting down.
CTGGGCTTGTGCAGTTGCACGCGATAGAACTCGTTCTCGACCCATGCCGTGCCGTCTTCGGCCACACTGTAGAGCAGGTCAGACGCGTATGACGGCTTCTCGGCGCGAGCATTGCCGTAGGCTACCAGGTAGTAAGCCCGGCCACCGGCGGGCACGTCGGCCAGGAAGGCAACCTGACACGTGCGCACGGCCGGCTGCCTGCTGGGTGAGGACGCCTTGGCCTTCTCGTACAGAACCTGGCTTGGCACCTCCGTGACGTTGCCTGTGGCGGGATCGAGCTGGGCGATCCGGACCTCGTTCTCGAACGACCCCACGATGCGGGCCTCATCCGACAGGAAGAGGATCACCGGCTCGGCGGCCCGCTCAAGGCCGTGCTCTTCCACCAGCACCAGCACGCGGTGCTCTTGCCACCCCGGGTACGGGAACCCGCCTTCGGGCGGCGCTGTCGCCCTCGCCTGAAGCAGCCCACAGCCTTCAGCGCCTTGGAGCAGCGCCGTGAACTCCACCTCGATCGGGTAGCTGCGCCCCGGCTGCCACGGGCATTTCACGTGCAGCACCGCCTCCTTGCCGGCAGGCATCACGGAGTCGGGCGCGCCCTCATTACCTTCCTGCCGGTCGCGGTGTGGATACCAGGCCCAGCCGTCCAGGTAAGGAACGAACGTGCGGTCCTCGCCGTCCACCCTCGCGCGCGCGATCCTGTAGGGCAGCCCTGAGGGCGTCAGCACGATCCGTGCATGGTAGAACCGTACCAGGTCCGTCGGCGGCTGGAACGTGACGCCTGCGATCTCAGGCCCCTCGATGGGTAGACCTCCCTTCGTCATCATTCGCTTCTCCGATGCGTGGCGGCGAGCGCAGAGGCAGGATGGCCAGGACTTCGGTGGCAGACAAATAAGAGTTGCAATGATAAGCAGGCGTGTCACCACCCGTCAACTGCCGCCAGGCATGGGGCGCGTCGAGGCGTTCCTGGAGAAGGCACGGGCGAGGGGACTGGAGGCTCGCGCGCATCTCCGGCGGGGGAGTTCTTGGACCGTGGGCTCACTTGCCGAACGCCGCCACCGCCTGCTCCACGCCCGGATGGATGTCGAAGATCTTGTGCAGGTTCATCACCTTGAGCACCTCGTAGAGCTTTTCCGGGACGTGGCACAGTTTCAGGTCGCCTCCCGCATCAGCCATCTCGCTGCGCAACTTCAGGAGCTTATTGAGGATTGAGCTGCTGATGTACTGCACCCCTGCCAGGCTTACGACAAGCCTGGTGAGGCGGTGCTCCGCGACCAGGGCGGCAAGCTCGTCGTTGACCTGTGCCACCTGGAGCTGGTCAATAATGCGCTCCATGGTGAAGGTGACGACAGTCACATCCCCCCTCATGGTAGCCTGGAGTATCCCGCCGGGGCGCGTCTCGACGGCCCTTGTAGGCCCCGCTGGGCCGCTGACCTTGACCACGTAACCTGCTGGCACGCTCATGACAGCCCCGCAGCGGGAGCACTTGACCTTCCCAGCGGCGACCTGCGGCAGGCGCCACTCCGCACATCGGAACCCCCACCCGCACTTGCTGCATTCTATGGGCACGGTCCTCATCATGGCCGTCTTTTCCCTCGCACAGCTAACTCCCCCGTCGGCACTGGAAACAGGTCGCTATCACCCTACCGGCCCTCCGGCAGGAACACCGCGAATATCCTGGGGTCCGGCCTGTAGCTCCTGGCAAACACGGGTGCCCCCGGACCCGCCGAGGCAGCGAAGGTGAAGACGCACTGTGCACCCTTCGGGTCGCCGCCCTTGCCGAGCCGGTAAAGCATCTTCGCCTTGATCTGCCCCACCTCAGTCGGGGCGAAGATGAACAGGCCCGACGCTATCATCTGCTCCTCCAGGATTCTGCTCAACTTCCCCAGCTCCAGCTCGCAGCCCTGCGGGGCGGCCTCCACCCCCTTGAACTGCGCGACAATCCCCGGCAGGTTTCTCTTCTTGATCGCAGCCGCCGCCTCGCCGACCCACCGGGCGCAGTATTGCTCGACCTTCTGAAGCTTCTGTTCCTCGC